>NZ_JASJXO010000008.1:0-102976 GCF_035018625.1 Subtercola sp. RTI3
GAACTCATCGCCGCCTAAGCTTCAACCACTGACCTCAATCGGCAAAGCGAAAGCACACCACTCGAGGGGACGTCACCGTCTCGGAGTGATCCGCCGCCTGACTCACAGGTCGCCTTGGTCCCATTTGAAGAGTCTGGCGGCGAGTAGTGCGACCGCGACACCGACGCCCGCCATCAGCGCCCACAGCAGATAGATGCTCGTGAATGGCGTAGTGCCGGCGAGATCACTGCTCATTGCCTGCATAAACCAAGTACTGGGTATGAAGTCGATTGCAGTCGAAATGAACGGCGGGTAGATGCCCGGAGGCAGCACAGTTCCTGAAGTGAAAAGCACAATGACGGGCAGAAAGCCTGTGATCTGGGTGATCAAGTCTGTGTTTTTCGCCCGAGAACCCAAGAGGTAACCGAAAGCGAAAAGCATCGCGAGGCCGAGAACGAAAGTCACCCCTAGCTGGAGCGAATTCACGGACTCGGTGTACCCCTGGCTGACTGCAATGCCGAGGATGATGACGCCTTCCGCCACTCCAAGCGCGAAACGCACGGGCGTCTGGGAGACGATGAATGCCAGACGACTGACAGGAGTCGTACCGAGAAGGCGGAGGGTTCCCCGCTGGCGTAATGCGACAAGCGGTACCGAGGTGCCCATAAAGGCAATTGCCATGAGGCCTGCAATAAATACTGTCGAAAGATTCGCGCGGAGGAGATCCACCTCTGGAGACCCATCAGCGTCGATAACCGTGATGTTCGAAGTTTGGATTCCCGTCACCGAATGCACTGCCTTGACGAGAGGCATCCATGCAGGCGGGTGTGGAGTGGATAGCACCACGGTCGATGAATCGTTGGAAAGCGTGATTTGCGCCGTCGTTGAACTGTCCGGTGCACCGCTCGCTGCCACGATGCCCTGCTCGTCCAACGCGGAAACGAGCTCTTCGCTCAGTTGCGACGAACCGGTCACACTGACAATCGGCGAGACCCGACTTTCGTTGATTGCAATGTTGATGCCACCGATGATTAGCAGAAAGAAAAAGAACATGAAGAGCATCGCAATGATGGTCTTGACGTTTCTGAATAGTTCACGCGAGCTCGTGAGGATGAGCTGCTTGAGAGGCGAAGTCGAGCGACGGCTCTGCACTGACGATGTGTTCATGAGCGGGATCGCTTCCCCCTGGACGGGAGAGACGCTGGCTTTTGAGCAGGCTCGGAGAACTCCTCTCGTGCCAGTTCGATGAACATGTCTTGAAGTGACCCATTTCGGATATCGAATTCGCTTGCTTTGACCGACGGCTCGAAAGTCACTCGCCGGAGAACCTTGTCAGGGTCGGACGTAACGATCGTCACGCGAAGAGCACCACCAACGACCGATGTCGTCAAGCCGCCGGGCTCTGCAAGAGTGGCAAGAGTGTCGATATCGATGTTGAACGGAACGGTGAACGAAACGGTACTCGTGGCGCTCCTCTTACGAATTAGTTCGGCCGGCGAATCGAGTGCCGCGACCCGGCCAGCGACAAGCATGGCAACCCGGTCGCACAGCGACGTCGCCTCCTCCATGTCATGCGTGGACAGCAGCACGGTGACCCCTCGTATCCGTAGGGAAGCAATGAGCCCCCAGAGATTTTGACGCGCCGCCGGATCCAGCCCGGCGGAGGGCTCGTCTAAAACGACGATTTCGGGATCGCCGACAAGAGCGACACCCAAGAGCAACCGTCTCGCCTGACCCCCAGACAGGTTCTTGGATCGGTGATCGCGCTCCTCATCGAGTCCGACTTGATGAACAACGTCGTCAGGATCGAGCGCGTTCTGGTGAAACGATGCGAAGAGCCTCAGCGTCTCAATGACGCTCAAGGTATCGAAGAGACTTGCCGACTGCGTCTGCACAGCAACGTGAGCGGTCGTCTGCGGGCGGTTCGCTGAAGGATCTATTCCTAGCACCCTGACGGTTCCTTCGGTCGGCTTTCGGAGGCCGACAATGCACTCGATCACAGTCGTCTTGCCCGCTCCGTTCGGGCCAACAAAACCGAAAACCTCTCCTCGGCCCACCTCGAAATCGACGCCGCGAACGGCCTCGAACTCGCCGTAACGTTTCACGAGACCCGCAACGGTGATGACCGCCTCTGTTTGCATGAGTTCCTTCATTTACGATTATTCCTCATATCTTACAAGTGGCGACGCCTGAGGCATCTCCTCCGTGGCAGCGAGGGACGATCCGAAGCCGCCCCGCCGCAAAACGCCGTTCATCCCACCGATGGCACCGCCCAATTGGAACCGTGCGTCTAGAACAGTAGGCACTAATGAGGACTTATCGTTCCGGCGCAGCAGATGAATACTGTAACGACTAGGGGGGCCTGGTACCGACAACGGTGTCTGGATATCAATCCGCGTTCGATTCGCGATCAACCCCGCGTCTCGGTCGCGCCACCGACGCTATGAGCGTCGTAAGGAACCGTTCAGAATGAGAAAAAAGCTCAACTTCATAGTTGGCCTCGCGGCCACAGCGTCGATCGTTATAGGGGGCATCGTCGTCACTACCGAGTCGGCGACCGCTTCGCCGTCAGCCAGCTCCACAGCATCCAGCGTCACTTCTCCGAGGTACGGTGGCGAAGAGTTGTTCCGCGCCGCAGTCTTCGGCGAAGGCGAAGCTGCAATCAAACTAGCCGGCCTGACTACCCCTGTCGCCATCACACCCGAGGTCGATCAAGAAATCGGACGAATTGTTGCGAGGATCAACGCTGATGACCCGACTTTCTTCAACCGTTTTGCAGCACTCGCCCAGAGCGGGAACGCGCTCAAGGTCGATGACGCATTCCGGCAGACGAGCAAGACACTAGACAGCGCGCTTCTCGAACTTGGGTACGCCGACAAAGTGAATACCGCAGCGACGACTCCGCAGTGCATCCAGTTCGTTCTGTTCGCCGTCGCGGCACTCGTCTACGCTGGCGCGGCGATCCTTCAGGTGGCAGCAGTCGCAGTTTCGTTCTGGTACGCCGGGCCCAAGGCTGCTGGCGATACGAGCACGCTCACGCGGGAAAAGTGGATCGCAGCCGTAACCACCGCACTCGCCTGATCCCTGTGACTGATAGCGAAAGCCTAAGTGAGCGAACCCGGACGGGAGGGGCGACTGAAATCGGAGGAAATCGTCCACCCCATCTTGGACTCCTCGCGCTGGCTCTCGTTGTTTTCTGGGTGGGGGTGAGCGCATTCGTGTTTGACACAAATCAGCCAGACAACGTGCTCACCTCAACCTGGCAAACCTCGATTAAACCTGTCGTCCAAACAATCCTTCCAGAGCAATGGGGCTTTTTCACAAAGTCGCCGCGCGACGACGTCATACTTCCCTATTCCTATTCGAATGGGCTGCAGTGGTCGGCCGCTGGCCTGTACCCGCACAGCAGAGCCGAATTCGCGTTCGGCCTGAATCGTGTCTCGCGAGCACAGGGGGTTGAGGTGGGCATCATCTACAAGGCCGTACTGGACGAAAACGGAACCTGGACAGACTGCGACGAAGGCACATCCGCGCTCGATTGCCTTACAACGCTGGCGGCCAAACCGGGCCCGGCCTGGGTGACCGTTGCGAATCCCTCTCCCGACCCGACCATTTGTGGCAAAGCGGCCCTCTCAAAGGCAGAACCGATTCCGTGGGCCTACGCGAACATCGGACAGGCGGATCAAAGTATCTCGGTTGTGTTGGTAGAGGTGACATGTTCGACAAGCTGAACGATCGGGCCTACCGGTGGATCCTCGCTACCGTTTGGACTCAGCACGCTGGAATCGCACGAAGCCTGCTGGCCATTTGCGGTCTCAGCACGCTCGTGTTCTCTTCTGTGAACACGTTGATTCGGCCGGCCGCCGGAACCGATGGAATGTTTTGCGCCGGGCCAGCCGAAATGAGTCTGTGGTGCCTCACACCCGCGAATACTCACGACCTCGCGAAATGGGCGAGCATTCTCATCCTCGGCGTAGCCGCCTCAGGCTGGCGGCCTCGTTTGACCGCTCTTCCAATGTGGTGGATTCTGTTCGGAAATCAGTCCTCGCTTACTGTCGTCGATGGCGGCGATCAGATCGCGGCCGTGCTTGCGCTCCTACTCATCCCCATCTCGCTCACCGACGGGCGACGGTGGCATTGGCAAACCTCGGGGCCGGAAGGCAATTCCGAGCATCCGGTCGCAGCCCTCATCGCTCACGTGAGCATCGTCGTCGTTCAAGTTCAGGTGAGCTTCGTTTATCTCAACTCATGCTTAGCGAAACTGGGCGTTCCCGAGTGGCTGAACGGAACAGCGATCTACTACTGGCTCAGAGACCCCATGTTCGGGCCCGCCGGCGGTCTGAGCGACATCACCAACGCGTTGATGGTCTTGCCCATTCCTGCGGCGATCTTCACCTGGGGACCACTCGGGCTTGAGTTCTTTCTTGGCATTTCCATCTTCTTACCTCGACGGGTGAAGCTCGCACTCTTGCCTTTCGGCTTACTTTTTCATCTCGGTATCGCCGTCACGATGGGATTGTGGAGTTTCGCGTTCGCTATGTGGGCCGCATTATTGTTGGCCCTCTGGCCAGGGGGTGGGGCTGTCACCTGGGCGACGACCATCATGACTCGAATGCGTCGGCCCGAGCTGATCGATTCAAAACGGTCGAATGGTACGCAACAGAATACTGAGCTCGAAGTAGTCCCGCCCATGCATGGCCCCAACTGATTCACTCATTGCTATAGTGACACCGTGTCAGTTTTAGTGAGGATTGATCACTCCTCGGGTCAGCCACTGGCCAAGCAGATTGCCATTCAGATTCGACGTCAGATCGAGGACAACAGCATTCGGGTTGGTGAAAGGTTGCCGCCTGCTCGCGATCTCGCCAAGGCGCTCGACGTGAACATGCACACCGTTCTTCGCGCATACAGCAGGCTCCGAGACGACGGTGTGGTCGAGATGCGACAGGGCCGGGGTGCATGGGTGCGCTTCCGGTTCGCGCCGGAGACCGCTCATCTAACTCAGCTTGCCATCCAATTTCTGAACGAAGCACACGCACTCGGCTTAACACGAAGTGACGTTATCCGCCTTCTGGATAGGACCTAAATTGCCCAACACCCAACACTCGCTCCGAAACATCACGGCCGCAGGCTTGGTCGCACTTCCCCTGATCGTCATCCTCATCACGTGGCTGATCTGGCGCGGCGACTT
Organism: Subtercola sp. RTI3; assembly: GCF_035018625.1. Classification (NCBI taxonomy): domain Bacteria; kingdom Bacillati; phylum Actinomycetota; class Actinomycetes; order Micrococcales; family Microbacteriaceae; genus Subtercola; species Subtercola sp. RTI3. The sequence continues at coordinate 5,171 of NZ_JASJXO010000008.1, forward strand.
GCCACAAACACTCCCCACGCAGTGGTCAGGCGACGAAGTGGTCTCAACGCAGCCCACAATCATTGTTCTCATCGTCAGCGGTGTGACGGCACTGGTCGCGGCCGTGTTCGCCGTCTCTCGCGCCGCCATTCCTATTGCGAGCTACACGTCGCGCTTCGGGTTTCTCGTCAGCGGGCTTTTTGCTGCGCTCGCCGCGGTGATTTGGATGATCAGCGCCGGTCTTGCGGTCACCGTGTCCCCGAACATCCACCCCGCTATCGGCTCACTTGGATTGGTCATCATCGCGTCGCCGCTGTATGGATTGCTCGTGTTAGTCGTGGCGAGAAAACCTGTGCCCGCTCGCAGGCCGACCCGAACCGCTCCCATCGACCTCTCGCCGACCGAAAGCGCCTCGTGGAACCAAACCATGACGACTCCGGCCTTCGCGTGGGCCGCTCTGGCGGCGCTGATCATTGCGATCGGCATCATTGTGCTCGGCCCGGTCTCGAACCACGATTGGGACGCCGCCGTCACCAGTTCTGCCGCAGCGATCGGCGTGCTTACCCTCGTCTTCGCCGCACTCGCCTGGCTGCGCGTGACCGGCGATCACCGCGGGCTCCGCATTTCGTCACGCGTCATTCCGTTTTTATCCCGAACGATCAGCCTCGACAAAATGGCGGACGTTCAGTCGACGGAGATCCACCCTCTCGACTGGGGCGGCTGGGGATACCGCATCACACCCGGACGGTCAGCCATCGTTCTGAGGAACGGTGAAGGCATCGTCGTATACCTCAAAAGCGGGCGGGGATTCGCTGTCACCGTCGACGACTCCGACGGGCTCGCCGCCGTTCTGCGCGGACTTCTCGGCAAAGTCGACTGACAAGCCACTGCGAATGAGGGCGGTAAAGATAACCGGTCTGGTATTGCTGGGCCTGATCATCCTCCTGCTAGCTTTACTGTTCGTCGCTGCCGGGATTCTCGTCTCCTATTCGGTCTCGATCGGAGCAACGTGGCCGTTTGTCTATGGCCACGCCGCGAGCGCTGGATGACAGAGGGGCTCGACCAACATAGAACGCCGTCATCACCAGCACGCGGCACCAGCAAGTCGAACTAGTGCCCCACCGTCATACCCGTGCCCGGCTCCCCCTGAATCACCGACGTACTCAACGCCGTCGACTCCAGATCGATGAACAGCCCCTCAAGAATCCCCTCGACCGCAACCGCCTGATCCTGCGACAAAGCCTTGAACGGCGACAGCTTGAACAGGTCGCTGTTCTCGATCTCAGGGATGCTCCGGATGAACACACCATCGTTCTTGAGCTGCTCGAAAACCTGCTCGAAACTTTCCTCGTACCGCTCCCGCTCGTAATACGCCGACTCCGTGATGCCATCGTTGCGATTGAGCACCTGGTACACACCGTCGCCGGCGAGCATCCGGATCAGGTACGACTCCAAATCAAGACACACCGACTTGTTGAACGTCTCATCGATGATCACCCTCACCGTCGTGAGGTGCTTCTTCGCGTCAGAATCGAGATGCTGACGCATCCGCGCAGCAGCGTTCAGCGATTCGCCGACATACACGTCACTGACGCTTTGATTCCGGATGCTCGGCCGCCCTCGCACCGCATCCGCATTGTCGAGCACATAAACCACCGGCCAGTTCTTATAACGACGATCAAGGGGCACCCAGGCGCTGATCTCATCGCTCGTCAGCCTGAACGACGTGATGTCAAAGGGCGTCATACTTCGCGCTTCGCCCTCGTGACTTCTCGACCGGATACTTCTCGCGAGTGATGGCCAGCTTGTCGCGCACGATCTGTTCCGGATCCGCCCCGATCCGCTGCGCAAGAAGCATGCAATACGTCAGAACGTCGGCCAGCTCTTCCTTCACTCGCTCGGGGTCAGCCTCGGCGCTCCACTGGAAGCACTCCAGCAGCTCCCCCGCCTCGATGGCGATGCTCTTCGCGAGGTTCTCTGGGCTGTGAAACTGGGCCCAATCCCGCTCTGCAACAAACCCGGCAAGCTCGTCCTGAAGCGACCCATCGTCCATGCCGTCAATCTAGCAGCGCCAGCCTGCATGAGTATCCGCTTGTGTGGGCACCGCTTTCGATGCGGGTGAGCACCCTTGTTCAGGTGTCTGGTTTGCGTCGTTCAGCCCCAGTATCGGTGTGGTCGAGCACCACCTGAAAGGCTCCTTCCACCATGTGATGGCCGCGTGGTGGGAGGAGTACCGGTAATGGTACGGAAGATCAAAGCGAAGCTCGTGTTGCAGCTGCGTAATCAGGGCTTGTCGCGGCGAGCGATCGAGTCGGCTCAGGGGATATCGCGGCATAGTATCCAGGCGGTGCTCGACGCAGCGGAGCGGCTGGGCATGGGCTGGGATGACGTCGCGGAGTTGTCGGAGGCCGAGACATATTCGATTCTGTTTCCTGGTCGTGGAGTTCGGGAGAGTGTCTTCGCGCAACCGGACTGGCCGCGGGTCCACGTCGAGCTGGCCCGGGTCGGGGTGACGTTGAAGCTGCTGCATCAGGAGTATGTGGACACGTGTTCCCGGGCGGGTCAGGCGGTCATGAGTTATGACCGGTTCTGTCGCCTGTACGGCGAGTATGCGGCTGTGTCGGGTGCGACGTCGCGGGTCGGTCATAAGGCCGGCCGCAGTGTCGAGGTCGATTGGTCCGGGCCCACGATGCAGCTGTTGGATCCGACAACGGGCGAGATGTCGAAGGTGTTCCTGTTCGTCGCGTGTCTGCCGTTCAGCCGGTATGCGTTCGTGCAGGCCACGTTGGATATGCGGCAGGATTCGTGGTTGCGGGCCCACACGGCGATGTTTGCCTTCTTCGGCGGCACTGTCCCGCGTCTGGTGCCCGACAATCTGAAGACAGGGGTGATTTCCCACCCTCGTGAGGGTGAGGTCGTGCTGAACGACGCGTATCGGGAGTTGGCGGCGCACTACTCGGCCGCGGTATTGCCGGGTAGGGTCCGAGCGCCGAAGGATAAGGCCAGTGTTGAGAACGCGGTCTCTCATGTCGCGACGTGGGTGATCGCGGGTTTGCGTCAGGAGCAGTTCACGTCGTTGCCGCAGTTACGGACCCGGATCCGAGAGCAGATCGGCGCGTATAACCGGGAGCCGTTCCAGAAACGAGACGGCTCCCGGCTGAGCGTGTTCATGACCGAGGAGAAGCCGCTGATGCACTCATTGCCCGCGGCCCCGTTCGAGATCAGCACCTGGGCCTATAAACGCAAGGTGAACAAGAACGCCCACGTGGTGTGGGCGAGGAACTTCTACTCCGTTCCGTTCAGCCACATCGGCGCCAGTGTTGATCTTCGCGTGACCGAGACGATGCTGGAAGTGTACCGGGGCGATGAACGGCTGACCTGCCACCTCCTGCTGCCGGCCAGCATGGCGAACCAGTATCAGACGAACGACGCCGACCTTCCCGAGGGGCGCAGTTTCCAGGCATGGGACCGGGCCAGGATCGAGGAATGGGCAGCCCGGATTGGGCCGGCTACGGTGACGGTCACCAGCAAGATCTTCGAAGCCGCGCCCATCGAGGAAGCAGGCTACGACCCCGCGCTGGCCGTGCTGCGGCTGTCGCGCCGATTTTCCCCGACCCGGGTCGAAGCGGCCTGCGCACTGGCTTTGCGCGGGCCGGTCCGTTCACCCCGCTACGCGCACCTACGGCCGATCCTCGACACTGGGCAAGACAAAACCGGCCACGCCCCCGACGAACCCGAGGGCGAAGGTGGCGGGTACGTCCGCGGCAGCGCCTACTACGCCGGAGGGACCCGATGAGCGCCCTGGATGCAGAGACTAAGCGCAAGCTCCGCGAGATGAACGCCGGCGAGCTGCTCGAAGCGATCAACACCCAAGACGAGACTCTCAGCATCAGTTTGTCGTTCGAAGAGCGCGTCCGATTGGTCGTCGATGACGCCTACTCGACCTTCACCCATTCGAAGGTCGCGGGCCTGATCCGGCGGGCAGGGCTGAGGTACCCGAACGCGGATTTGCGCCGCGTCGACCTGCTCGACGAACGCGGCCTCAGCCGGGAGGTCTTGACTCAGCTCGGCAGCTGCTCGTTCGTGACCAGGCAGCAGAACGTCGTTTTCCAAGGATTCACAGGATCGGGGAAGTCGTACCTGGGCTGCGCGATCGCCAAACGCGCCTGCGAACACCGGATCCGGGCCCACTACGTCCGCATGCCCGACCTCGAGGAAGCCTGGGTCGCCGCGCAAGACACCACCGGCGGCAGCGGCAAATTCCTCCGGAAATACGCCTCCTTCACACTGCTCGTCATCGACGAATGGCTACTGGACCGCCCCACAGAGTCAATGCGCGGCATGCTGCTCGAGCTGATGGAACGACGCTACGGCGAAACATCAACAGTGTTCTGCACCCAATACCAGCAGAAAGACTGGCACCAACGCCTCGGCTCAGGAGTACACGCCGACGCGATCATGGACCGCATCATTCACAACACCATCACGGTCGAGACCGGCAACTACAACATGCGCGAACACACCGCCCTCGCCACCACGTAACCCCCGCGGGTCAGCACCAGTGGTGCCGAAACCACGCCAGCACTGGTGCTGACCTGCACGATCGATGGTGCCTAACCACACGATCAGGTGGGGCTCAAAGCATCAAATACTCATGCAACCTACTTTTCGGCCCAAGATCTCACCAATTCGGTCAGTTGGTGCCAGTCAATGCAATCGCGATCGTCTCGACTACTGATTCGGGGGATTCATGCTCCCAGAATCGGAGAACACGCCAACCCAACTGTTCCAGCAAAACCGTCGAATCACGATCCCGCTCCTTGTTTCGGGAGAGTTTGGGGATCCAGTACTCAAAGTGAGTTTGTGGATAGGAAGCGTGAGTTGGGCACCCATGCCAAAAGCAACCATCGACGAATATCAGTAGCCGTTGCCTCGGAAAGGCAATATCGGCCCTCGTGCGGAGCACCGCCTCGGGTCGCCAGTCGACTCGGTAGCGCAAACCTTGGGCATGCAGCGTTCGTCTGATTCGTAGCTCAGGGCCAGTGTCTCGTGCCCGGTTACTTCGCATCGAACGTCGAACGCCAGAACTACTTGCCCAAGACACGCTCCCACACTAATCTCAGCCAGCTGCTCTGTGAAGGGAGCACCACACGCTGATACAAATGAGGTCCCAGGTAACGCACGCGAGGCGCTAGCCCTTGAGGGAAAAAGTCTGAGACCGCTCGCAGACCCACCCTCCACGCTGAGGCGACAATTTATTGTTTTTTAGAGTCGAGGATGGCCCGCGCGCTCTCGGCGACTATCTCTTTGCACATCTCGGTCACCTGCGCATCCTCGAGCGATCTCATATCAAGGAAGGCAAGACGGCGACGAATACGCGCACTGGAGTCGCGAATCAGCTCCCGACGAGCAACGAGGTTTGTATCCTGGACCACCGCTCGCCCTAAAGCTTGCACCAAACGGGGATCGCCTCCAATGGATCTACGCTCGAGCAGTTGATTTAGATCGCTCTCTGTGAGGTCAAGAAGTATATCTTCTGCTCCACCGAAGACGGTAGCCTGCCACCACAGCCGGCTCCACGTGTGTCTTGTCAGGTCTGTCGCGATCCATCTCTCGCGGTTGGTGCTCTGGGGGAACCGCCAATGGGTGACGTCGGGGAGAAGCACTAAAGACAAGAACGACCAGACATCCCTTGCTCCAGCTTCGGCCCAGGTCAGGTCGAAAGCACCCACCACGACCGCCGCTGCGCCGCGGTCAAACGCGATCCGACGCGTTTCCGACGCGGTTTCCGGGAAGCCGAACCCCACCGCGAGATCGACGACTTGATGCCGTGCGTTTCGCAATTCGTCCTGCGTGGCCCGGCTGCCTCCGATGGGTGAATATACCTGAGCAGGATGGAACGTGGCCGGAGCGAGCTTGCCCAGCCCCTCTTCGAAAAGAACCGATGCTATGCCAGATGGAAGCCGCGGGAGCAAGATTGTCACTCGAAAGTCCGCCCGTGTCCCTGGGCACGTACGACACTTTCAACGATTGAGCGAAATCGGCTGGGGTCGTCTGTACGAAGTCCTGCAGTCAGCCCCTCCGCATGTGCCATTCGAAGGTAGCGCCCCAAAACGCTTCCGACGGAATCCTCAGAAAGGGGCTCGAGGTTAGCGTCTTCAAGTCGTAATGCGAGCTCGATCATTAGCGACGCTACTCCCGCCTCGAGTTCGTTCACGAGCTGCGTGCTCGTCGTAGATGGCTTCTTCTGATTGATCGCGTCGACCAATGAAATATCCCGCGAATTTATCAGAAGGAGGAAGGTTCCGAGAAAAGGAGCATCAAGCTCATCGGACACCTGAAGGTGCCAACTGGCGTAGGGCCCGTATGGCGTGCCAGCGAAGTCGGCGACTCCGATGGGAAACATCGAACCGTGCCCATCCAGCCGGACGGAAGTGACGCTATTCCATAAGACTGATCCAGCGCGGAAAACCTCGCCCAGCTGGGATGGCTGACGATTCTCCGCCAGCGTTATGGTGCTGCGGATCGCCAAGGTGCCCCCGAGGCGCTCGCCAGGCAGTGTGACCGTCACAGACTGCGCCGACGACAAGATCGAGGTGAATGCGGAAGCGCCCATGCCAGAAGTCGAGCTTGACCAGGAAACCGTGAGCTTCAACTTCGTATCGGCAGGAACACGCGCCTCAGCAAGGAAACTTTCAAGTTGAATGGTAATGCGGCTGGATATTACAAGGTCGGTTTGGGGATCCCAACCCTCCAAGAAATCAGGCACGGGTAATCCATCAAGTTCCCAGGTTGACATTGCAACGAGCTCGTCCGCAGGCACGTAGAAGGGCATGACCTCACGCATGCAGTCCGGATTCCTTTACATCGATGCGGGTAACGACGTCCGGTAGTAACTCCACAACGACAACCACATTGTCGGGAGTGCCGCTGACAACGTCGAAGGTCTCTCCGAGGACCAGAACCTGACCATCGCCGGTTTCCCAACTGAGAACGCGCGGCATGCTCAGACCTACGGGGAGATTACTCTCCCGTCCTCCATCCACTACGACGGCAGGGCTGCAGGTGAGACGGCGTTGGCGGTCGACACCTGCGAGTGACACCTCCGTCACAATTACCCGAGTGCCACCGCGATCCTCCAGGTGAGGTGGGCCTATGCGGATTGTGGGCGTTCGGCCACTCGAGCCCCTACCCCCACCACCCTCTCGCGGTCCTCGTTCCGTCTCAGGGCCCGCGCCTCCAGCAGTAAGTGCAGGCGCGAGTATGGCAAGCCGGCTAGAAAGAGCCCCCAAGCCGCCGATCGCAGTGCCAGAAGGAGCAGTTTGCTCGTACATGGTGCGTAAGCGTCCACGAATCCACTGCCGAGCTCCTCGGACAATCGAAAGGGCGGATGGCGAAAGACCTTGCTCGACCCAGTTGTCATGTGTGGGAGGCTCAGCAGCTGCGAACTCGTCGTCCGCTTGCTGTGACGCGCGGAAAACGCCTCCGTACTTGATCGCGACATCCACCGGAGCGGGGCCCTCAATGTAGTCGACGATTAGCTCTGCATCACGCATCCTGGCAACATGGTGACTCGGACCCTCGAACGCTCTGGCCTTCGAATCAGTTGACCCGAGCACACCAGGAATAATCAATTCTGTCTCGACGGCTAGACGTCCAATCTCCCCATACGCGGCTCTCCTGTATTGATGACCGCCGCCGGACCGGACCATCTCGAGCGCCTTAGTAAAGGGTCGCAACTGAGCATCCGTTGTCGGATCGGGGATGGGAATGGCTGTACCGTCGAGATCAACGTGGAAGGACATTCCTGCCGGATTCCCGATCATCTTGGGCCACAGATTCCAAGATATGGCGGAGGCTATGAATTTTGCCGCCTCTTCCGGCGTGGGTTCGACCGGGTCATCGTCGCTGTCGTCTAGCGCTACGCCGAAGTCTGCGTCGAGTATATACACGTCGGTCCCCGTATCATCTCCGCTGAATCCCGCCAGTCCGAGTAGAGACCCAAGCACTTGCGCCTCTTCGTCTATAAGCGGGTCAGGAATTCCATCATCGGCGATCGCCCCCCACCAGTGTCGCCCGGTGAACCGTACGTCGTCTCGATCGAAGCGCCGCCCTAGCGAAGCCGCCATCAGACGACGTTGGAGTCGCCCTTCGACGATCGTGCGCGTGTCAACAAGGATTGAGCTCATTCGGCTCACCCGGTAAAGAATTCCTTTGCCGAAGCCGTACGTTCCCCCTCCCAACGCCGAGTCGCGGGGCTCCCCGACGTTTCGGAGGAATTGTACGAAATCGTTTCCTTCCCCCGCCTTCGGAGGTACGCTCGCACGGATTGGCCCGCGCAATCCCACGGTGCCGCGATCCGATATTCGGATAACGTGACTTTGCGGGCCGAGCGCGTTCTCGAAGCCGTTAACTGACAGGGCTGGAATTCCAGTACCAAATGCTTCGGACCACGCTGTCGACTGTTCGCCCAACCGCCGCAAACCCACCGAGAAATCGACGCGACTGTTAGCACGAGCGTCCCAGCTGTTTTGAGCGGCTTCACGAACGAGCACGGTCAACTCGTCTAGCCCTGGACGACCGAGTTGGCGCAAAATTCCGTCCGCGGTCGCGGACCCCTCCTCAGCGAATGGCTGAGACCACCACTTTCCAGTCACGAGAGAAGCTCGGCGATCATCGACTCCGGTGACATTTCGTCAGCTAACAAACGCAACCGCTCGAGGTCGATCTCATACTCTGCACCGATGATACCCACTGGAACCCCGTCCGACTCGGCAGGAAGAAGACGGGGAGTATCCAGCCCAACTCGCACTACGAAGGCATCGATCAGTTCAAAACGCGGCCCTGGTGCCGACGCGTCTGTCCAACCAGATCGGCGCAGGGCCTCTTCGAAGGCCAGCTGATTGACGGCCAAGCCACGGATTTCCTCGATCCGATCAGCGATTGTTGGGCCGCCGACTACCTCTTCAAACACGCATGTCACGAGAAGTAGAGGAACGGCTCGATCGATTTCCAGCTGCTTCAAACCGTGAATCGTAACGCTGGCGGAGCGCGGTGTTACAGACTTCACTTCGATGCAGGCTCGATCAATCTCGAAATCATGTATCCCACCAGCCGGACCCTTCCACGCAGCAACCAAGTCAGGCCGCTTCAAAAGCATGGCTCGCAAAAGAAAAAGCTCGCCAGCAAGACCAAGGATCCGCTCCCTCGGCATAATTCGGAGTGCCAGAAGACGAAACAACGTTCGCCACCGATCCAAAGCCTCGTGGACCCGAATAGCCGAGATCTCCTCTTCGCTCAAGACATCCACGATGAGCATGTCGAATTCTGGCGTTAACCTCGGGTCCGCCACGGATATGTCAAGATACGTCCTTACGTCGTCGCCAAATTTCAGGCTTCTAATCGACTCACTGAGGTGTTGGCCTGTCCCGGGCTGAAATACGTCTGTTAACAGTTCGACGAGCAGGTGGCGTCCGTCGTTCGAATCGACCGCCACTCGCACCTCTAAATCGTCTACTTCAAGCGGAAACGAATTCAGCTCGGATTCCGTGGGCCGATTGAGTAGCTCCCAGGCTGCTCGTATCGTCGTCAAGCCCAGCTCAGGCATCGAGCGGTTCCTCGGTATCGGTCTCGTACGCTTCGGACTCCTCGATGAGCGACACGTTCTCTAGGGAAACCGCGACGTGGGTAGCGGCGAGTCGAGTCTTAGGTGATGCTTGGCCGGGGAACACCACACCAATTCCGATCACCCAATCCGCAGCATTTAGCTCGACCCGATCGCCTCCACTTGCGAGCGGCGGACTTGTAGGTTCGATGGGATAGATGACCAGCAAGCCCCGCCCTCTGTGCACCGGGTCGTCATTTCTAAGCTGCATCAACTGCGGCTCCGCAAGCGCCTTCGCATCCGCGGTAGACACGTCGAGGTCGAGAACCCGATCCTGCTTGCTCATCAAAGTCTTGATGTCGGCCCTCTCGGGACGCCCGTCGTTCAACTTCGATCGCGTGACGCCGCTCACTTGAACGTCGCCGAGCAGGATCTCGCCCGCATCGCTCTCAACGATCGCTATCGTCCAATAGTCGAGCCCGCCGCCCGAGGAAGTCTGGCTGCGAATGTACTTTGCGACGAGTGCCGATTCGAGGTCCGGAGAGTCCTCATGAACTTGGTAGGAGTCAAAGAAATCAAGGACGAGCCTCGCCGGCACGTCACGGACGAGTACACGTCCGTTCCCTCGATCCACCACTCCGAACTGGGTCGCGGCCCTGATCAAGCGATCTGCGGCAGTCCTATTGCTGCGCAGCCAATCCCGATCCTCTGAACGAAAGAACCTTGTCTGTAGGCGCCGCCCCGCGAAAGAGATGTATTGGGGCTGAGCTGCGCCCATCTTTGCGGTGATTTGGAGTGCGGGATGAGTGCGGATCTTCACCGCCACATCAAGCGGGGTGAGTCCCACTTTTTGGTACCCGTCGATGTCGAGCCTCATTTCGGCCTCGACCGAAGCAAGATGACGAAAATTTAACCTGAGCTCCTCTGTCATCCAAATTCGAGGTAAGTCTTCGTATCCAGGCCGGAAGCCGAACCAACGACCCATCTGCAGTAGCGTGTCGTAGGCTCGTGCGGTCCTGATGAAAAAGCTCACAACCAGACCTTCGAGTGTCAGTCCCCGAGAAAGGGTATTTCCACCCACCGCGATAGCGATCTGGGGCTCTTCCCCATACTGCAGCCGGTCCTTGCTTCGAAAATTATCGACGATGACTTTCGACGATTCGATAATCGAGGGTAGGAGCTCAACCGCTGCGTCGAATGAAGGTACGCTGCCCACGCCGCTCGGAACGGGTACAGCCTCCGTTTCGCGATCCCAAACCCGCCTCAATTCGTCGAGTGTATTCGTGTCCTCGTCCAGAAGCTGCCGCAAAACGCGATCGCGGTACTCGCCAATTGGCAACCGATACGACTCTTGAACAGCAATTCTTTCGGAAACGTGCACCAACATCGTGCTGTGTCCAGCATCGTTGCGATACCTGCGGATTGCCGTCGCAAACCAGAACCAGAGGATCGCATCTTTCAGTTCATTGGTCAAAGAGGGAGCGAAGCCGGGGACATCGGCCGGGGATACCGGCCTAAGCAGGTTCAGGGTCTCGGGGGGAACGATCCTTATCATGTTGCGACCCTCAGCGTCCGGAAGATCGTCCTCGCCCTCGACAATGTCGCGACCGAAGATCTTCTCCGGTCCGAAGTAGCCCTCTGGGCGCGGAAGGTTCAGAATAAAGTCGTTCGGGTACAGGTCCTCTGACGCCGGGTCGATGAATACATTTGCGAAAGGCGTGGCCGTGTAACCAATGTAGGTTCGCTTTTTTGCGACCTTGAGTAGCCGGCGTATTAGTGGATTTATCGACTTCGTCGCGACCGAAGCTTGGTCGGCCTCGTCGTCGATTATGAGGACGGGCAATTGCCTCAAAGCCTGCTGGGAAGGCTGGAGCTCCAGCCAAGTAACCAGGCGCTTTAGAACTGCAGCATTCTTCTTGACCACAGCGACCGCTGTCTGATCTGACGTCAGAGTTGCGAGCGGGTTCCCCGGTGGCGCATGAAAGTCACGGGTTTCATCCGTCAACAGCTTCCATTTTTCGGGCAGTGTCTCACTGAGCTGGCGGGATAAGCGTTGCTGTGTCTGTTTCCGAAGCCCGTTGTGCACTCCAGATAAGACGATGATCAGTCGGTAATCTTCGTCGGCCATCTTCGCGATTACTGAGATGAAATTGGTAGTTTTACCGCTCTGCACGTATCCGACAACAAGACCTTGTGAGCTGAAAGTGCTTGAATCGGTCCGCGGGGTGTGTGCGACGACGACATTGCTCGAATTGTCTAGCTGGCCCATGCGTTCGACGGGCCAAACTTCTTCGTTTATGAAGTAGTCCCGCACCGGTGGCCAGTAGACGGAACCCTCGGATGGCCCGCTGTACCACTTCGGCTGGCCCGCTGCGATGATTGCCGGACCTCCCGACTGGATCTTCGCAACGTCCGCTTCGTACTGAAGCGCCATCTCATCAACGACGGCCATGTCTCCGCCGATAGTGCGCACCAGCGAGCCGACTTTCTCAACCGCTTGATCAACACCGAACTTCTTTGCCCACCCCGCGAACATCGGATAGAAATCAGACACCAAATCCCCGTCTCCTCTGACGAAACACAGCTTAGCCCTCAACTACGCCTTACAGCCGCTCGGCAATTGGCGCATCTAGCTGTCGCGCATGGGCAAATCTAGATAATTCAGGTGGGACCGGACAGCGGAGTTACCGCACATCGTTTCACTGCTTTTTCGAATCAGAATGCGGCCAACGACAGCCAACCCGGGGAGCGACGCCGATGCTCGCCCCGGCATGCTGATGATTTGAGGAGGACGGATACTTCCTCAAGGTGCGAACACTCCGAAGCGCGTTCTGTTCGACGCGCGACGAAGACGGGCCTTCGCACCAGCTACCCAGGTACAGTACTCAATGATGACTATTTCGCCCGGGCTAACTGCAGGCTCACATGCGGAGATCGGTACTATCAGTGTGCTCGATCTGTTTTCCGGGGCGGGCGGATTGAGTGCTGGCTTCAACGAGGCTTCAAAGCGCTACATGACCGTCCGCGCAGTCGAGATGGACTTGGCGGCAGCATCCACCTACGCCGCAAACCACGGTGTGGACACGGTATACGCCGGTTCAATACAGGAATGGCTTCGCGACGAAGACGTTCCTGTCGTTGACCTCGTAATCGGCGGACCGCCGTGCCAAGGGTTCTCTACACTCGGCAAACAAGACGTTGAAGATGTGCGTAACTTCCTCTGGCATGAATACGCAGAAACGGTCCGGCGAGCGCAGCCGAAGTTCTTTGTTGTCGAAAATGTGGCCGCCTTCGCGAAGTCATCTCAGTTTGCCGACTTTCAACGCGAAACCAGCGAAGATGGACTCCTTCACAATTACTCGTTTGATCACCGGGTTCTGAATTCAGCAGATTTCGGTGCCCCGCAAGCTCGAAAACGAACAGTGATCATCGGATGGCGTGACGACCAAGTTTTCCCAGGGTTCCCTGAACCGACTCATGGCCCAGATCGGCCGCTATCACACGTTGCCGTGTCCACCGCTTTTCTTGAACGTGGGATCAGTGATCGAGTCACCCAGATCGAACTCCCCGAGCGTAGACAGTCGATCCTTGGCGGCCGAACCCTCGCCGGGCCGTACTTCCCGCGAGAACTACATGTCACACGCAATTATTCGAAGCTCTCGCTCGATCGCTTCGCCTGCATCTCCGAAGGTGGCAACCGATTCCAGATCGACGAGGAACTTCTACCTCCATGTTGGAAGAAGCATAGAAGCGGCACCGCGGATGTCATGGGTCGCCTTCACAAAAACAAGCCATCGGTCACCATTCGCACAGAATTCTTCAAGCCCGAAAAGGGTCGCTACTTGCACCCCACTGAGCACCGAGCCATCACGCATTATGAGGCGGCTACTTTGCAGGGCTTCCCCGAAGATTTCAAGTTCATGGGTAGCAAGACCGAAATCGCTCGCCAGATCGGCAACGCCGTTCCCATTCCACTCGGAGCGGCGATCGGGCGCCACTTGCTCAAATTTCTATGACGCATCACCGGGCATCCAGGCCGAGGCTCAAGCCGAGCGTCTGGTAAATCTCGGCAAGTTTGGTCGAGTCGATTCGATACTCGGTGCGATGGTAGTGATCGGGCTCCTCGAGTGGCACCGCCGCAATTAATCCGAGCTCACGCAGTGCAACTAGGTGATGCTGCAAAGAGCCAACGGTGAGGCCGAGTCTCTCGATCAGCTGGCCTCTTGTCTGAGGGCCGTCCACGCTGAGACTTGCCAGAACAGCAAGCCGCGCAGGAGTTGCCTGAAATACAAGGGCAACTTCGGAGAACGCCGAGTTCATGCTGGGCACCGACGACCGACGAGACATAGGTACATTCTGGCGGTTTTCCTAGTTGAGGTTTACTCTAAACACTTATAAAGTGTTTAGATCAACGAAAGGAAATCATGGACAGCCGGATATGGGTTCGCGGCAGGGTGCAGTCGGATCCCGTGGAGATGGATGGGGCGGGCATCCCGGTCGCAGCTTTTGTGGTTGAGAACGAGCAGACCGTACCGGGTGAGGAGGGGCAGCGGAAGGCTCGGGTTGTGCCGTGGTGCGATGTTGTTTGTGACGGGGAGCTGGCGTCCAACGTTCTCGACAGTCTGGTTGAAGGTGACTATGTGGTTGTTGAGGGGGAACTGCGCGTGCATCGGTTGTATCCGGTTGACGATGGGCGCGAGTCGGCGATGGTGTCGGTGCGGGCGGAGAGCGTGGGGCTGGACCTGCGGCGCGGGGTGGCGAAGTTTCTGCGGGTGAAGCGGTGAGACGGGAGCCTTGATCCGACGGGAGGAATCTCGCTCAAGGAGCACGGCTAAACCGCCCCATCGAAACGCGCCCAAAATGTTATGGCTTTGCGCAAGAGGGCTGTGGTCAACTTGAGGCATGCCCACCTCCTTGTTGATCGACCAACTCTCCGCGTCGCCTGCTGTCAATGACGCCCAACTCCACACTTGGGCGTCTGGCCGTCGCGTGTTCGTATCTAGCCTCATTCGCGATATGCCCAACGAACGGGCGGCCGTGCGCGACGCAATCGAATCAGTTGGAGCGATTCCAATATTGTTTGAAGACATCGGAGCCCAGGACATAACAGCCGAGGAGGCTTACCTTTCGGGCGTCCGAAGTTCTGAAATTTACGTGGGATTGTTCGGCTCTCGATATGGCGTCCGCATGCCCGACGGCTACTCGGCGACGCACGCAGAATTCCTCGAAGCTGAACGACAAGGGCTTCGACTATGCCTGTTCGTTTCGAGCCAGGATTCGAGCCAGATGGACGGATCCCAACGTGACCTGATCCAAGGTGCTCAAAATCTCTATACGACGAGCAGCTGGAGTGATTCAGATGATCTTGGGCGACGAGTTCGTCGCCGCCTCACCGAGCTTGCTGCTGACGAGCTCTCCCCCTGGGTACGCGTGGGCCCAACCATCCTTCGGGCACAGGAAATCACAAACGATGGGAACGCAATCGGAATCACCGCCGCTGTGCGCAGCAACGCCGTTCATAGCGAGCTAGTGGGGATGCGCGACGGGCGAGCTGGCAGCATTGCTTTCGCGTCCCTGACGGACGCGCGTGCGGTGCGATTCGAAGGCTTGTCGACGCGCACGACGACAACAGTCATCCATGAGGAACAGCTCCAGCTTCGAGGCGATCGATCTAGCTCGTCAACGATGCGTGCGTCGATGAACGGCATCTCTGCCGACGAGGTTGCGCGACGCGCACTCGAGGATGGGTTGTTTGGAACCTCCACTCTTGGAGACGCCTCCTGGGGCACGCGCCCGACGGATCCGTTAGAGCCAATACGCACAATGGGCCTAGACGACTCAGTATTGCGACCAGTCGCCCGTCTCCTGATCACCGAGCACCTCCTAGGCGCCGCATCGGCAGCTACAGTCGATTCGTTTGCACTCGGCCCATCCCATCAAGGAGTTCGGAGACTGCGCATTTCGTGGACACCGCGGCAACCCTACGTCAACCAGCCTCGACCCGAGCCGCTGACGATAGACGGTCGAATTTCGGGTTTGTGACCGTAGGGTTGGCGCTCGCAGCTTCCTGGTTCTGAATCTTCGATCAGGAACCGTAGTGGTATCGGCATCCAGCAATTCGGAGTTCGTCGCCTTCGACTCGGTACACAAGTCGGTGTTCATCCGTTATCCGACGTGACCAGTAGCCCTGAAAGCCGTGCTTCAGAGGCTCAGGCTTCCCGATGCCTTCGTTTCCGTTACGAGCAATGTCGTGGAGAAGGGTATTGATCCGTTTGACGAGTCTGCGATCTTGGACCTGCCACCACTCGTAGTCTGCCCACGCATCTTCGTCCCAGACGAACTTCACTCGATGAGATCCCGTTCAGTACCCCGGCCACTCTCAAGTCGATCAATTGCGCCAAGAAGGCGACGCGCGTTCGCAGGATTGCGAAGGAGGTACGCAGTCTCTTTGAGAGATTCGTACTCTGCGAGCGAGACGATCACCACAGGCTCGTGCCCCGCGCGGGTAATCACAACCTCTTCACGGTCGTCGACAACCGCCGAGAGCGTCTCGGCGTAGTGCGCTCGTGACTCCGAGTACGACATGGTTCGCATGGCAAACCTCCTTGTACGTAAAATTGTACGCCGTTGAGGGCTTGGTTGTGCTGACAAATTTCGCATGATCAGAGTTTAGTCGTTATTGATCAATGCTCGCTTATGTGGAACGGCCTCGCGGCCGAACCCCTGAGCTTGACACGACCAGACAGCGTTCTTCGTGGGACCCGGATCTGAGCATCCATTCGCCTCGGTACTGTGGCTGAAAACGGGCAGACTGCGAGCTCTGTGTGAGTCTGGGCATCACCGTTTGGGTCAGGGACGGAGATGGATTTACGTCCGTCAGCCCGACGTCTCCGCCGGCTCTTGAGCGATGAGACGCGAGACTGCGGGGAGGTCTGGTTTGGCCCAATCGAGCGACATCAGGTCGGCGATCGGTAGCCAGACCATCTCATCGTGGTCGGTGCTCACGGCTGGCGCGTCTTGTTGGGGAGTCGCCCAGTAGCAGGCGAGATCAATCTCGCGCCCGTCTACCGAGGTGATTGCGCGGAGGACCAGGTCGCCGACGAGGATCGGGACGCCCAGTTCTTCTTGGATCTCACGGGCGAGAGCTTGCTCAGGCGTTTCGTCGGCTTCGATTTTGCCGCCAGGGAACTCCCAAAGGCCAGCTGAAGCTTTGCCTGGGGCTCTGCGGCAGCACAAGACTTTTCCCGCGTGTGCGATGACCGCGCCTACAACCAACACTTGCACCACATCCAAAGTCGATCCCGAGCTAAACCGGTCTCGCCAACCGTACCTAATTGATCCGCAGCTCGACTGTGGCGGTTCTTCAACTTGCTTTGTGGCGCCGGATATAGTCCTCGAGGGCCTCGCGAGCAATAGCTGAAACCGGGCGGCCCTCCTCCGCAGCAAGCGCGTCTGCGTCAGAGCGCAACTGCGCCGTGAGTCTGAAGGCGACGCTGGGTGACGATCCCGCACCACTAAGAGACGGGCGGCCAGCACCCTTGCGCTGCTCGGTGTACTCGGCAGTGTTCTGTTCGGTCATCGGCCGGCCGTCGGGCCAGGTGTGCTGACCCTTGTCGAGGTCAGCTTCTTCTTCGACGAGTTGACTGTCGTCGGTCACACGGTACTTACTGGTGTCAGTCATTTCGGTTCCCCTTGGTGAAATCTGTCGGCATTACGTGGATGATCAGCACGAGATCTTCGTCGGGGCGTGGGGACCCGACTATTTCAAGTTCGCGACCGCGTTCGTCTGCTCCGACCCAACGAAGTGTGCCGTCTTCTTGCTCGGTTGGTTCTCCCGCATCTTTCAATGCTTCCCACGCGGCGCCGCGGCCTATTCGGTGCTTGCGTGCGGAACGGGTGAACTGGTATTTCATTCTTCGATTTTAGTTTGACAAAACTAATATCGTCAAACAAAATACAAGGATCGGCCGTGAGACAATCGCCAGATGTACGGAGGCGGATATTCCCAGACACTGAGCCTGACGACACATGTCACGTCGACCATCCGGACACCGCACCATGACGCGCGAGTCAACCTGGTGAACGAACGAAGTGAGTGTCGGGATCTCCTCAAGTAGGGGGTCACGACTTTCGTAAGGAGAGACGATGTTAGGCAATGTTCAGGGCTATCACGTGTTGATTCTGCTCGCGATTGTGGTTGTTGTCGTTGTGGTCATCGTTGTTGTCGTCATCTCGGTTAGGCGCAAAGGGGCAGGGCGGAGGAGTATCGAGCTGGAGGGTGGCCCAGCTGCTCGAATGGCACAGCTCGTTCACCTCCACGACCAGCACCTGGTAAGCGATGACGAGTTTGAGGTCAAACGGCGCGAGATACTTCGCGAGATTTAGGGGGTAAACCTCTCGATCTGATTGGAAGGGCAGGGAGGGCCTCGGGGTGGTTCGCCAGCTGACGATGAGGACGGGATCGACCAGTTGGCCGTCAGTGGCAGAATTCGGCGAAACGGATTCGTCGGCATCCGGATCTAACTAACTATGCGCGGGGCGCATCTCGGCAGACGGCAGCCGACGAACGACACGGCCTTCGCGTCTTCGCCTTCGGCGAGCGTGATCTAGACGCCGAGAGGTATATCCGCGAAGATACGTCTCACAAGTCACGATACGAAAGGTCGACGTGGGCAAGATGAACCACCCGAGCGCCGACCCGACACCCGACACCACGCTCAAAACTACCGTCTGCATCGCCGGCGGCGGCCCGGCGGGCATCATGCTCGGCCTGCTGCTTTCTCGAGCGGGTATCGACGTGGTGGTACTCGAGAAGCACGCGGACTTCTTTCGCGACTTCAGGGGCGACACCGTGCATCCGTCGACCCTGAATCTGATCGATCAGCTCGGGATCAGAGAAGCGTTCGATCGTATCGAACAGACCCTGCTCCCCCGCCTCGATGCGGTGGTCAACGGCGTGCGCATCCATGCCATCGACTTCGCCACCCTGCCCGAGCCCAACCGTGCGATCGCGCTCATGCCACAGTGGGATCTGCTCAAATTACTCGCCGACGAAGCAGCGCGGTCGCCGCATTTCGACCTGCGCATGAATGCTGAAGTCATCGACGTCGTGCGGTCCGACGGGCGCGTCACGGGGGTGCTGGCGCGCACTGCTGACGGTCTGCTGCAGGTCGACGCCGCGCTGACCGTCGCTGCCGACGGCAGAGCTTCGACGGTCAGCAAAGCGCTGAATCTGTCTGCACGCGCGTTCGGTGTGCCCGTGGATGTCACCTGGTTTCGCCTCGACCGCCCCGCCGAAGCGCTGCCCGACACACTTGGGTACCTGAGTTCGTCGGGGCTTGTCATCACTATTCCGCGGCCCGACTATCTGCAATGCGGTTTCCTCATCGCGAAAGGGTCGTTCGCATCGATGCAGAACGGAGGTCTGGAGGCGTTCCGCGAGCGCATCGCACGAGCCGCGCCTCGGCTGAAAGAGGTGGCGCAGGGCCTTCGCGAGTGGGATCAGATCAAGCTGCTCTCGGTGCAGATCGACCGGCTCGACACCTGGTCGGTGCCCGGCGCCCTCTGCATCGGTGATGCAGCTCACGCCATGTCGCCCGTGTTCGGTGTGGGTATCAACTACGCGGTTCAGGATGCCGTTGCCACCGCAAATCTGCTGGTACCCGTGTTTCGTGGCGACCCATCGCCCGCCTCGATCGACGCCGCCGCCCGCGCAGTGCAAAAGCGACGTGAACGGCCCACCGCGATGATGCAGCGGATACAGCGCTCGGTGCACCGGGTGCTGGGCACGGGCGCGGGAGTGCGTCTGCTTCACAACCCGCCGACGCCCGTCGAACGAACGGTGCTGAGGGCGATCATCCCGATCATCCGCCTGATCGCCGCGCGAGTGGTCGGCTACGGGTTTCGGCCCGAGACCATCAGCCCGGAGACGATCAGCCGGCGGTCGTGAGCGACGCTTCAGAATCAGCCCCGCCGAGGCGAACGTTCTTTCGCATCTCTATAATAAGCATCACTCACAATTGACCATGGAGGTACTACAGTGAGCGAACTCAAGCGTCCCAGTGTGCTGGCCGGGTTGATAGCCGAGGGCAGAGCGGACCCCATTACCGCTGAAGAGCGAGCTATTGTCGCCGAGATCAGGGCCTTCTACGAGAAGAAATACGGCCACGGCGGTCGCGAGCCGCGACAGACCCGAAAATCTGCCTGACGCTGGTTTAGTCAGCCGGCTCACCGGCACCTACGCGGCGGCAGGGATGTACTGCGCCAGGTACGCGCGCAACGCCGGGTCGGCGACGTAGACGTAGGTGCCCATGATGCCGCGGGTGAGCAGCACGGCGTAGATGTTGCTGACGAAGCGGAGCAGGTTGTCGTCGGCGTAGGTCTTGCCGAGGCGGGGGTTGTTCTCCTTGCCCTTGGTGTCGAAGTAGGAGTCGCGGTTGACGACGAGGGTGCCGCGGGCGGGGTCGTAGCCGAGGTCGGGGCCGATGATGACTCCGGCGTAGTTGAGGTCGTAGCCCTGCACGGTGTGGATGGAGCCGACTTCTTCGAGGGCGTTGGGTGAGGCGATCCAGTCGGTCTGGGTGCTGTTCCAGCGCAGGCGGATACCGTCGATCTCGATGTCGAAGGCGGCCTTGTCTTTCTTGGTCTTCCACGGCCACGCGTAACCGGCGACGAGGCGCGAAAGGCCGGCCTCGGCATCCCGAGCCCTGATCTGCTGCTGCATCTCGGCGAGGCTGTCGAACAGGCGGAAGTCGTAGCGTTTGAACGTCTGGGGTAGCCTCGGCGCCGCGAGAGGGCGGTCAGTGGATGCTCCGAGAATCTGTCGCACGTAGCCGACGTAGTCCGCGCCGGCGTTCACGCGCAGCTGGGAGACGAGGGGGTAGAGCCGGTCGTGCTGGCGGGCGCCTGTGACGAGGTCGTCGAGAACGTGGGTCGGGAGGTCGGCGGGGCGCACGCTCTGGGCCGCATCCAGAAACAGGATCTGGTGGGTGCTCTTGGCGCGGATCCAGTCGAGCTGGGTCTTCGAGGTGTCGTCGTGGCCGAAGAGCTTCTCGGTGATGGTGCGGAACTTCGTGTTCTGGCTGGCAGACGCTTGGTTGGCGCGCTGGTTGAGACGGTGCGATTCGTCGACGAGCAGGAGGTCGAAGTGCTTGTCGCTCTCCCCCGCCTCGAAGGCGGTCATCACCATGTCGGTGTGGAGTCCGGGCGTCTTGCGAAAGACCTTCTGGATGGATTTGCGCAGCGACTGCTGGGGAACGACGAGGCCGATCCTGAGCCCTTCGAGCAGCTGCGGGTAGCCGCCGGCGAAGAATTCGGCGAACATCGTGTCGCGGTCGAAGTCCTCGGCGGGAGGCGCGGCCTGGATGTCGACCAGCATCTTCATGAGATAGATCGCGACGACCGTCTTGCCGGTGCCCGGCTCGCCCTGAACGACCGTGGTGCTGGTGGCGTGGGTTTCGAGGTCGTCGAAGAGGCCCTCGAGGATCCCCTCGACAGCTATGGCCTGATCGTGGGTGAGCGCCTTGAACGGGGAGAGCTTGAACAGGTCACTATTCTCGATCTCGGGGATGGTGCGGGTGAAGACGCCGTCGTCTTTGAGGCGGTCGAAGACCTGCTCGAACGTCTCCTGGTAGCGGTCGCGGTCGTAGTAGGCCGACTCGGTGATGCCGTCGTTGCGGTTGAGTACGCTGTAGGCGCCGTCGCCGGCGAGCATCCGTATCAGGAAGGACTCGAGGTCGAGGCAGACCGACTTGTTGAAGGTCTCGTCGACGATGACCCTGACGGTTGTGAGGTGCGCCTTGTCTGTTGAGCTGAGGTGCTGGTTGATTCTGGATGCTGCGTTGAGCGATTCGCCGACGTAGACGTTGCTCGGGCGGCGGTTGCTTTTGGCCGCGTTTGCCGCGGTCGGCGCGTTCTGCGTCGCGTCGTCTAGCACGTAGACCACCGGCCAGTTGCTGTTGCGCTCGCTCAACGGCGCCCAGGATGACACTCCGCCTCGCGTGAAGTCGAAGCTGGTGACATCAAAGGGCGTCATACTTTGCGCTACTCCCCCGGCTCTTCTCGACCGGGTACTTCTGGCGGGTGATCGCAAGCTTGTCGCGGACGAGCTGTGTCGGGTCTGCGCCGATGCGTTCGGCGAGCAGCAGGCAGTAGGTCAGCACGTCGGCGAGTTCTTCGCGCACTCGGTCGGGGGGAGCATCCGGGCCCCACTGAAAACACTCGAGCAGCTCGGCGGCTTCGATGGAGATGCTCTTGGCGAGGTTCTCGGGGGTGTGGAACTGGGCCCAGTCGCGTTCGGCAACGACGGCCGCGAGTTCGTCGCGGAGCGGCTGGTCAACCATTTCGTCAATCTAGCAGGGCCGGGACACCGGAGACCGGCCCTCGAGGCGATCGATAGCTCGCAGAAGTCGTCGCTCTCCGTCAGCTTTCGATATCTGCAAGTACGTGGCTGGCCAGCCAGCAATGAGGGGCTCGGGCAGGTCTTCGAGTGTCGCCAGCACCTCAGATCGTTCCCCGACCCATGCTGCAATGTCTGGGTCGAGACAGAACAGAACATGATCGACATGCTGCAGCTGCCGAACCAGACCGGTTGTTTGGCTGAAGACTGGTTTCCAGTGGGCGAGCGCAGGAGTCCACAGGGTCGCTTCGCGCTCGGACTTGGTCAACGCCGACCAGAAGCCGAAGGTCAGATTTGCCACCACCTGACCGCTGATCTGTCGTAGAGCGGCGTCGTAGCGGTTTCGCAGAAGAAGTTCGAGGTGCCCGATATCTTGCATGCACGCCGCCGTCATGCGCGCGTTCCATTCGTACAGACGCAATGCCCGTGACAGATCGGACCGTGCCGCCCGGAGGTAGACAGACAGCCGATTGGTAGAGAGCCACTCGTGCGCTGCAGCCTCAGAAAGTTCGATGATCATTTCTCAAGAATATGGCGCCCGGGAATTACAAACCACTCAGCCCGTGAGAATGTGGTGTTACCGGTGGATCTCAGTCCTCTGGCCTTCGGGCTAGGCACCATTCGGATTAAGAAGAACCCTATGGCTCGCTACGGCGGGCCATAGGTATGTAAGGGTACCGACCGACCATGCACGTCAGGTCGGTCCCTCGTTGCGAACGAACGCTCGAGGGTACGGCGCGGGGTTCAGTCGTCTTCCGTAAGTTCACGTGACTCGCGCTCGAAGAGGCGCGCCAGCAGGAAGGCCGCGGCGACCACGAGGTAGAGCACGAGCGCAGCGAGCGGCGAGAAGATAGCCACGACGACGCTGACCACAGCGACGACCAGGGTGCCGGCCGAGTAGAGCGCGTGCCGGCGCATCCAGCTGACGCCATCGGGGGTGTTCAGAAGTTCGGGATGCCGCGCTAGGTAGAGGTCGAGAGCGACCCACGGCACGCTGATGACGGCCGCCACGACGGCGAAGACGACCATCGCCGCGAACTGGTCGTCGTGGTCGCCTTCCCTGAGCGCGGCGGAGATGAGAGCAGTGGGCCACGGCACGAGGGAGGCGCCGAGCAGCAGGCCGAGGTTCAGCACAAGCACAATCGGTGTGGTCTTGGCGACCCGTGAGAGTTCTTCGTTGTGGTTCAGCCAGATGATGCCGATGGTGAGAAAGGCCGCAAGGTAGGCGACGTAGGTGGGCCAGTTGCCGAGCAGCTGCTCGGGCGATTGCGCTCCGTTCGGAAGAAGGTCGAGCACCAGCAGCGTGAGAACGATGGCCAGCACCGCGTCGCTGAACGCTTCGAGCCGGGCCATTCCGTTGCGTTTCGTCGGTCTCCCCATGGGTCGAATCTAGCGATGATCGGCGGCGGCGAATAGTGGATGCCGCGTGTGAGGTTAGGCCAGATTAAACAGTGCTGCCCCCGACCAGATGAAGATCACGGCGACTTCTTGATCTACACGGGCCATGGGGGCAAAGACCCAAGCTCGTCGCAACAGGTTCGAGACCAGTCAATTGAATCTTCGGGAAACGCTGGGCTCATAACGAGCCAGGTGGAAGGACTGCCGGTTCGCGTAAGCCGGGGATCAAAGCCGAAATTGCCTGCAGCGCGGCTTTGGGCACCCATCCGGCTAATTCAGGAGCCGTAGTGGTATCGGCATCCAGCAATTCGGAGCTCGTCGCCTTCGACGCGGTATACAAGTCGATGTTCATCCGTTATTCGACGTGACCAATAGCCCTGAAAACCGTGCTTCAGAGGCTCAGGCTTCCCGATGCCTTCGTTTCCGTTGCGGGAAATGTCGTGGAGGAGGGTATTGATCCGTTTGACGAGTCTGCGATCTTGAACCTGCCACCACTCGTAGTCCGCCCACGCATCTTCGTCCCAGACGAACTTCACTCGATGAGATTCCGTTCAGTACCCCGGCCACTCTCAAGTCGATCGATTGCGCCGAGAAGGCGACGCGCGTTCGCGGGATTGCGAAGGAGGTACGCGGTCTCTTTGAGAGATTCGTACTCGGCGAGCGAGACGATCACCACAGGCTCGTGCCCTGCGCGGGTGATTACGACCTCTTCACGGTCGTCGACAACGGCAGAGAGCGTTTCGGCGTAGTGCGCTCGTGACTCCGAGTACGACATGGTTCGCATGGCAAACCTCCTTGTACGTGAAATTGTACGCCGTTGAGGGCTTGGTTGTGCTGACGAATTTCGCATGATCAGAGTTTAGCCATAATTGACCAATGCTCGCTTAATCCGAACCGGTCTCGAGACCAACCCGCAGAGTTTGACACGACCAGACAGCGTTCTGCGTGCGACCCGGATTTGGGCATCCATTCGCCTCAATGTTGTGAGGGAGCGCGGAGGATCAGGTCGCCGACCTGGATCGGGACGCTCAGTTTTTCTTGGATCTCGCGGGCAAGAGCTTGCTCAGGTGTTTCGTCGGCCTCGACTTTGCCACCAGGGAATTCCCACAGGCCCGCTGAGGCTTTGCCTGGGGCTCTGCGGCAGCACAAGACTTTCTCTGCGTACGTGATCACCGCCCCTACTACGAACAACCCTCCCCTCTTCCAACGACGGCCAGATAACGGATGCGTTCGTTGCGTTTAATGCGTTTGTTTCGTTTAGACTCAGTGCATGATTCCTATGACAACGAGCGAGTCAGCGAGTGACGCAGAGCTCGCCGAGCGCGCTTTGGCTTCGCTGCGTCACGAGATAGATGGTCTACCCAATGACGTCGCATCGATCAGCTTAACGATCGAGCACGCTCGAAAGGCGGTCGCGCTTCCTCGCCAAGCGGTCGATGCGCTGATGATCGCCCTCGGGAGTATTGCTGCGGGGCACGGCGTGCGGGTCATCTCGATTGACGACGAGCTGACGACTCAAGAAGCGGCGCGCATCCTGAATGTGTCTCGACCATTTCTCATTAAACTGCTCGACGAGGGTAAGATCGCCTATCGCAAGGTGGGTTCGCATCGACGCGTTCGCTCTGATTCGCTGATGCGTTACAAGTCGGCAGACGATGAGAGAGCGAAAGCCGATGCTGACGAGCTCATTCGACTGGGGCAGGAGATGGGCAGCTGATTGATGACCTTCGTTGTCGTTTACGACGCGAACGTGCTGTATCCATCGACGCTTCGAGACGTCCTTATACGCGCGGCGCTCGCTGGCCTCGTTCAAGCGAGATGGACTGACCAGATACTCGACGAGGTCTTTCGCAATCTGAAAGCCAACCTCCCTGACCTTGAATCGGCGAAGCTTGACCGTACCCGCGAGCTCATGACCAGGGTTGTTCGAGATGCCATGGTGACGGGTTATGAGAAATACATACCGTTGGTGCAGCTTGAGTGCGACCGCGATGATCGGCATGTGGTTGCTGCTGCTATTAGAGCTGGCGCCCGACAGATTGTGACGTTCAACCTTCGCGATTTCCCGGCCGAGAGTCTGGTCGCGTGGAAGCTCGAGGCCGTGCGCCCCGATGACTTTCTTTTTCAGATGTGCAGACATGACCGAAACGAAATGACGCGGGTCATAGGTCAGGTGGCGGCTGGGTGGAAGGGCATACGAACGGCTAGGGAAGTTCTCGAGAGTCTCGAGCGGAGCGGGCTGCCTGGGACGGCCTCGGAGATGCGGAGCTTTGTTGTCGCCGATCCGACTCGAATGTGACCCCGCTGTATGCCTCAACTGCCGAGTGGCGCTTTGGCCTAGCCGGGCGATGTCGCGGGTGCAGTTAGGCCAGGGCCTCCACAAGCCTCCGTGACGCTGATACGACTCAAAAGTTGCGATGCTGGATCACGCCAGATCAAACAGGGCTGCCCCCGACCAGTCGGCGGGGGCAGCCCTCACAGCAGAGCGCGCAGGTCAGACGATCGCAGCGCGCAGCTCAGCAGCCGCAGCGCCCACGTCAGGAGCGCTGTAGATCGCGCTACCGGCGACAGCCACTTCGGCGCCCGACTTCTGTACCGAGGCGATGGTCGAGATATTGATGCCGCCCGCTACCGAGAACGCGACGCCCGAGGCCGCACCGTCGTCGAGCAGGGTGCTGAAGGTGAAGCCGTCTTCAGCCTGCTCGTCGAGGCCGGCGTGCATCTCGACGAAGTCCACGCCGAGGGCGACGACCTCTTTGGCGCGCTTGACCTTGTCGGGCACACCGATGAGGTCGGCGACGATGCCCTTGCCGTGCTTCTTGGCAGCCTTGACGGCCCCGATGATGGTGCTGTCACCGGCGAGGCCGAGCACGGTCACGAGGTCGGCGCCGGCCGAGAAGGCGATGTCGGCCTCGAGCTCGCCGGCATCCATGGTCTTGAGGTCGGCGAAGACGATCTTGTCGGGGTGCGCCTTCTTGATGGCGGTGACGGCTGAGAGGCCGGCGGCCTTGATGAGGGGGGTACCGAGCTCGAGAATGTCGACGTGCGGTGCGGCTGCGGCGGCGAGTTCGAGGGCGGCTTCGGTGGTGACGGTGTCCATTGCGAATTGCAGTTTCATGGGGTTCCTTCTGTGGTGGGGTTTCGGATGATCGGAAAGACGTTTACTCGAGGTTCGCGTGTCGCGGCCAGAGGTCGTCTGCGCTGGCACCTGAGCGCATCCAGAGCGCATGGAAGAGTGCGTCGCCGAGAAGCACGACAGCCTGCTCGAAGAGGCCGCCGGCGTACTGCTCGGATGCTTCGCGCGAGCGATCGGTTTTGCCCGCGGCCGCGACGACCACGACGCACTCGGCGAGGTCGGCCAGTGGCGATGACGCAGTGGTGCTGATGGCCGCGACCGTGGCGCCCGCATCGGTGGCGAGCTGGGCTGCGCGCACGATGGTGTGGGTTGTTCCCGATCCGCTGGCCGTGAGCAGCAGGTCGCCTGTGCCGATGGCCGGGGCTGTGACCTCGCCGACGACGTGCACGGTGAGGCCTAAGTGCATGAGGCGCATGGCGGTCATGCTGAGGGCGAGGCCCGAGCGGCCGGCGCCGAGCACGAAGACGCGGGGGGCATCGGCCAGGAGGGCGGCCAGGGCATCCAGAGCCTGCTGATTGCCCTGAACGAGCTGCTCGAGCACGCCGGCGACTTCGCGGCCGACGAGGGCGAGAGACTCGGCTACGGGATGCTCGGCTACGGGATGCTCGGCTGACGACATGACTCCAGCCTGCGCTTCGGCGGGCGGCGTCGCACTCGCCGAGAGGGCAGGAACACCTACCCGAACGGGTAGGGATGCCGCGTGGGGTAGGTTGGCGGCATGCAGAGTTCAGCAGACATTCCTTCGCCGAAGATGCGCGCGCTCGTGGGCGACCACGCGCGGGCGATCTCTGAGCAGGCCGACCGTCATGCGGTGGAGCTCGAGTCGCTGCTCGCGGTTCTGCGGTCGAGTCGGCTCGACGATCGGGCGGCGCGTGCCACGGCGATCGACATTGCGGCGGCCTCGCTGGTCAGCCTTCGAACGGCGTCAGACAACGAGCAGAGCACCATGATCGAGCCGGTGGTGACGGCATTCGCCAGGCTGAAGAACGACCTTCGGCCGCTGGTTCGATTCGGCGACCTCGATGTGCAGTTCATCGAGCCGCCGAGCACCGGGCGCGCGCTGCCGGGCGAGGTTGCGCAAGCGGCCCGGGCCATTGTGCGAAACTCTGTGCTCGCTCTGGCCGACGCGGCCGACACGCGACGGGTGCGCATCCAATGGGACTGCGACGGGCAGAACCTGTTGATCGGCATCCGCGACGACGGGCCCGGCGAGCTGAGCCGGCACGACGATGTGCTGCGGCCCATCGCCGAGAAGGTGTCGGCGCTGGAGGGTGAGCTGGAGGTCACTTCGACGCCGGGGTGGGGGTCGTCGCTGTCGATAACGCTCCCGCTCGACCCACCGCCCGAGCCCGACGCGCTCGAAGATACGGTGCAGTTGAGCGCGCGGGAACGGGATGTTCTGCGGCTCGTCGCGTCGGGCGCCCGCAACCGGGCCATCGCTCAGCAGCTGCAGATCAGCGAGAATACGGTGAAGTTTCATGTGTCGAACCTGCTGCGAAAGGCGGGGGCGTCGACGCGGGCCGAGCTGGCTGCCCTGGCGAAGCAGCGGATCGGGTGAGGGCGGGCGGGCTGGCGGCGAGCCGACCGAGGCCTATGACGCGAACGACACGACGCTGAAGTGTGAAGAGATTGCCGAGCGCTTGACCTCAAGCGCTTGAGGTGTGTTTCGATTCATTCATGACCACACTGACCTTGATGACCATCCAAGACGCGTCGCACCGCAGCCGACTCAGCGAGCCGACGCTTCGCTACTACGAAGAGGTCGGGCTCATCGGCCCGATCGCGCGCGACGAGCGCAGCGGGCACCGGCGCTACCGCGAAGAAGATGTCGACAACCTGCAGGCGCTGGCCTGCCTGCGGGCGATGGGTGTCGGCATCGAAGACATGCGCACCTACCAGGCGAACCGGATGATCGGGCGTGAGACTGCGGCCGAACAGCGGGACCTGCTGACGCGGCACGCCAAGCGCATCGAACGTGAGATCGCCACGCTGCACGTGCACCTCAACTATCTCGAGGCGAAGGCGGGGCTGTGGGATGCCCGCGACCGCGACGATCCGAACGCCGAGGCGGTGGCGAGTGAACGTGTGAATGCGATGCTCGGCGACCTCGAGGCGGTGCTGTCATGAGCCGGGTGCTGGTGACGGGCGGCAACGGATACCTCGCAACGCGGCTCATCGCCGACCTGCTGCTGGGCGGAACCGAGGTGCGAACGACCGTGCGCAGTGCGGCGAGCGAGCCGGGCCTTCGCGCGGCGCTCCGCCGGGCCCAAGCCGACGACAGCGGGCTCGAGATCGTGCACGCGAGCCTGACCGAAGATGAGGGCTGGGCATCCGCTGCCGCCGGGGTCGACGGGGTCTACCACGTGGCATCGCCGATGATTCAGTCGGCGAACGTTGACGAAATCGTCGTGCCTGCCCGCGACGGTGCTCTGCGGGTGCTGGGGGCGGCTCGGGATGCTGGGCTGCCCCGCGTCGTTCTGACGTCGTCGTTCGCGGCCATCGGGTACTCGCCGAAGCCGGTTCGCGACTACGACGAAAACGACTGGACCGACCCGAACACCCCCGGGCTGCCAGCCTACCCCCTGTCGAAGGCCGTCGCCGAGCGGGCGGCGTGGGACTTCGTCGAGCGGGAGGGCGGCGACACCGAACTCGTGGTCGTGAACCCGACGTGGATCGCAGGGCCCACCCTCACGGTCGACGCCCGGTCGTCGCTGCAGTTCTTCACGGCGATGCTGAGCGGGGCCATGACGCAGGTGCCTCGGCAGCGGTTCGGCATCGCGGATGTGCGCGACGTGGCGGCGCTGCATGTTGCGGCGATGAATACGCCGGAGGCTGCGGGAAAGCGGTACCTGGCATTGGCCGACGGACCGACGATGACGTTTCTCGAGGTGGCGCAGGTGCTGCGCGAGCGCCTCGGGGCGTTCGCCGAGCGGGTGCCCACCGAGGAGGTTGCGGGTGATGAGCCCACTCCCCTGGTCATCCACAATGAGCGCGCGAAGCGGGAGCTCGGGTTTCGTCCGCGCCCGGCCGAGCAGACCATCGTCGAGACGGCCGAGAGCCTGCGGGAGCTCGGGCTGGCGTAGCCTCGGAACCCGCGAGACACCGGGCTGGCGTACCCTCGGAGGAGCGCCCCCGCGTTGCGGTGGAAGCCGGTTGCTCGGTGGCCCACTTCGCGGCCACCCGCGGCCTGCATTGCACGCCGACGAGACCCGCCGAACCGCTCGACTGAAGGAACCCGATGACCGAAATACCGACCGTTCTGTTCGTCTGCGTGCACAATGCGGGGCGGTCGCAGATGGCGGCCGGGTATCTGCGGCACCTCGGCGGCGATCGAGTGCGGGTGCTGTCGGGCGGGTCGGAGCCGGGGGCGTCGATCAACGCTGTCGCGGTGGCGGCGATGGCTGAGGAGGGCATTGATATCGCGGGTGAGGTGCCGGGCATCCTCGAGACCGAGGATGTTCGGGTCTCAGACGTCGTCATCACGATGGGCTGCGGGGATGCCTGCCCTATCTTCCCTGGCAAACGCTACGAAGATTGGGAGCTGACCGACCCGGCCGGCAAGCAGCTCGACGAGGTGCGCGCGATTCGTGACGACATTCGGGAGCGCGTCGAGCGGTTGTTCGAGGAGCTCACCCGCACCTCCTGAGCGCCCCCGCGCGATGTGCGCCAGCGACGTGGCCGCGGAGCGTCAGCCGCGCGGGCCGCGCTCGAAGCGGGTGACGCCGGTCGGGGCATCCAGAGCCGCCGCCAGCCGCGCCGCCATGTTCGCCGAGTGCGGCGGCAGGGTGTCGCGCGTGAACCACCCGGCATCGGTGTTCTCGCCGTCGGCCGGGTGCGGCTCGCCCGAGACGTAGCGCAGCACGAACACGAGATCGAGGTAGTCGCTCATGTCGCCGTTGTCGTAGGTGACGCGCGGAATGGTGTGCACCCACGCGAGCCGCTCGCAGACCGCGACGATGCCGGCCTCTTCGAGCACTTCACGCTCGGCGGCGACCGCGGGTTCTTCGCCGGGGTCGATGATGCCGGTGACCGGGGTCCAGGCGCCGTTGTCGCTTCGACGAACCATGAGCAGTTCGTCTCCGCGCACAACGACGGCTGTGACACCGCTCAGCCAGAGGGGGTCATGCCCGATCTTCTCTCGCAGGGCCAGAACAAAATCGGGGGTCGCCATGCCCTCAGGCTATCGAATGCGAGGGGTTAGCCTTGCGCCTCGACCGAGACGTCGTTCCACTTCTCCCACGTCTCGATGCGGCTGGCGTAGTCGGCCTTTGCGATGCCGAGGGGGCCCGAGCCGAAGAAGATGCGCAGCGGCGGCTCGTCTGAGTCGACGATCTTGAGCACGGCAGCGGCCGAGGCGTTCGGGTCGCCGGGCGTCGAGTTGCGGCTCTGGCGTGACTTCTCGACGGCGTCGTGCAGGTCGGCGTAGTCGGCAAGCGGCTCAGAGGTCGCGGCTGACGAACCGCTCCAGTCGGTGGAGAATCCGCCGGGCTCGATCAGCGTCACCTTGATGTTGAACGAGGCGACCTCCTGAGCGAGCGACTGGCTGAAGCCCTCGAGCGCCCACTTCGACGCGTGGTAGATGCCGACGAGCGGAAAAGCCGAGATGCCGCCGATCGACGACACCTGAATGATGTGCCCGCTGCCCTGCCTGCGCAGAAACGGAAGTGCTGCCTGGGTGACCCAGAGCGCGCCGAACAGGTTGGTCTCGAGTTGGGCACGAGCCTCGTCTTCGGTGAGCTCTTCGATGAAACCGAAGTGACCGTAGCCGGCGTTGTTGACGACAACGTCGAGGCGGCCGAACTTCTCGA
The DNA here is from genome assembly GCF_035018625.1 of Subtercola sp. RTI3. NCBI lineage: Bacteria > Bacillati > Actinomycetota > Actinomycetes > Micrococcales > Microbacteriaceae > Subtercola > Subtercola sp. RTI3. The sequence goes on from NZ_JASJXO010000008.1 coordinate 36,493, forward strand.
ACGCCTGGGCGACGGCAGCGAAGTCGGCGTCGTGGTCGGTCACGTCGAGCGCGATCGGAAGAATGTTGTCGCCGTACTTCTCGACCAGATCGCTGAGGCTGTCGATGTTGCGAGCCGTGGCAGCGACCTTGTCGCCACGGTCGAGGGCCGCGATGGCCCATTCGCGCCCGAATCCGCGCGATGTTCCGGTGATGAACCAAACCTTCATGAGCGTGTTCCTTTCAGGAATGTTGTGACCGAATGAAGCGGGCCACCTTGGTGTGAACCACGTCGACGGCGGGGTATTCCCGCCTCCAGAGGTTTACCGGTCGGCCCGAAGCCGAATGCAGCCCGATCGCGAGCTGTATGCCGCCCGTACGTCAGCCGTTCTGTCTCCGGATGCTCCCCCGCACAAACGCGGCCTGACCCACATGCTGCGTGGCGTCGTTGATCACGCTCACCAACCGCGCCGCCAGCGTGACCGGAGGGTCGTACGCGTCATCTACCACGCGGTCGAGCTGCTCGTCCTCCAATAACCGCACCCACCCCACGGTCTGCTCGTGCACGGCGTCGAAGTAGGCTCCGATCTGCCCCGCGGTGAACCCCGAGACGGCCCCGACCTCCTCCGCCGACATGCCGTACCCCGTGGCGCGGGGGCTCGACGCGAGGCCGAGGCGCTCATACCAGCCCGACGCCGTGTAGAGCTGCTCGGTGCCGGCGACACCGGCGAGGTGATCATCCTGAACCCGGGTGAGGTGCCAGATCAGCCACGCAATGGTGTTCGCGCCGGGGTCGACGCGGGCGGTGAGTTCGTCGTCGGTGAGGCCGTTCAGCACCCGGTGAACCGACTCGCTGACGCGCGTGAAACCGTCGACGAGGATGTCGGCGGCGCGGGTCATGCGGTCACCCCCGCAGAAGACGCACAGATGACGCTCGCCGCCATCACAGCTGCTTCAACCGCGGCAGCACGGTCTCGGTGACCCGCGACACCCAGCCGGCCGGGTCGGGCGCGGCGGGGCTGGTGGTGACGAGTGAGATACCCATCGCGGAGTACTGCTGCATGTCGGCCAGCAGCTGATCGGGGTTGTCGAACTTCTCGTTGCTGACGATGAGCGTCTTCTCGATGGCATCGAAGTCGCGGCCGAGGTCGTCGCAGTGGCCCTTCAGCACCTCGAGCTTGTGCTGCACGCCCTCGAGCCCGAAGTCGAAGAGGTTGCAGGCGCTGCCGTACTGGGCGACCAGGCGCAGGGTCTTCTTCTCGCCGCTGCCACCGATGAGAATGGGCACCGGGTTCTGAATGGGCTGCGGCTGGCAGATGGTCTCGGCGAGCTGGTAGTGCGTGCCCTCGAAGGGGCCGTCGTTCGTGCTCCACATCTGCCGGCAGATCTGGATGGTCTCCTCCAGGCGCTCGAACCGCTCGCTGATGCCGGGGTAGGGCACCCCGAGGCCGAGGTGCTCCCGCTCGTACCAGGCGGCGCCGATACCGAGAAGGGCCCGGCCTTCGGAGAGCACATCGAGCGTGGTCACGATCTTGGCGAGCAGGCCCGGGTGGCGGTAGGTCACACCGGTGACGAGCAGACCGAGGCGCATGCGCGAGGTCTGGCCGGCGAGAAAGCCGAGCGAGGTGTAACCCTCGAGCATGGGGTCGTACGAGGTGGCGAGGCTCTCCATCTGAAACCAGTGGTCCATCAGGGTGAAGAGTGAGACACCGCCGTCTTCGGCCGCACGGGCCGTGTTGCTGAGGGCGGGCGCGAGAGCTGCGGCACCGCCGGGGAGGGTGAAGTTGGAGAAGTGAATTCCGAGTTCCATGAGTTCACTCTACGTCTGGCCCTCCCCGGGGTGTCAGTACTAGTCAGGCTGCCAGCGGATCGATCAGTACCAGTTCACCGACTGCGAATGCGACCACGCAGAGCAGGGGCTGCCGTACGACGAGGCGATGTACTTCAGCCCCCAGGCGACCTGCGTGGCGGCGTTGGTCTGCCAGTCGCTGGCGATCGACGCCATTTTGCTGCCCGGCAGGGCCTGTGGGATGCCCGCGGCACCACTTGAACCGTTCGAGGCCGTGTACGACCATCCGGACTCCTTCTGCCAGAGCGAGACGAGGCACGAGAACTGGTCGGAGCCCCAGCCGTACTCACTGGAGGCCAGGTTCTCGGCGGTAGCCTTCGCGCCCGACGGAGTGTTGGCTTCGGCGAGCGCCTCGGCTGCAGCTGCGGCGGCAGCGGCGTCTGCGGCGGCCTGGGCTGCGGCCACGGCGGCGACCCGGTCGGCCTCGGCTGCGGCCGCGACGACCACCGTGGTCTTCTCGGCGGTCTGCGCGGTGAGCCCGGTGACGGTCTTCGGGTCGAGCAACGTGTAGTTGCTGAGCGTCGAAATGGTCGAGGTGAGCCCGCTGGTGTCGGTCTTCGCCTGGGCTTCGGCCACGACCAGGTCGGCGGCGGCGATGGCGGTCTGCGCATTGGCGACGGCGAGTGACTTCTCGGTGGTGGAGTCGAGCGAGGCCTGCGTGCGGGCGAGAGCAACGGCGTGGGCTGCGGCGGTGGCCTGGCTGTCGGCGACGGCCGACTGAACCACGAAACCGGTGCCGGCCACGAGGCCGACGGCCACAACGGCGGTGGCGATGACGAGCTTCGAGCGGTACGAGTGGCGCCTCGCGGCAAAGGCGGCCCGGCGCGTGGCTCGGGATGCAGCGGCGGAGCTGATGGGGGCAGCGACGGTGGCCGGGCTGGCCGGGCTGGCTGGGCTGGCCGAGCGGGTGGGGCTGGCCGAGCGGGTGAGTCGGGTGAGTCGGGTGACGAAGTTGGGCAGGCGCATGTGTTCCAATGGTCGGCCGACGCGCACGGGGCCGTCGAACGCTGGCACGTGCATCCACACGGCCCGGGGCAGCACGCGCGAACGCGAACGCCGAAGGGCTGAGACGCGGGCGAGACCGGGGTAAGCGGCGGGCCCACGACGAGGATTTGACTGTCGGTGTCGTAAAACGAGAGCGAAGGCGTCTCGCGTTTCACCCCGGGCCACAGTGGGCCGCTTGGGCGAAGCCATCACCATACGGGTCAAAGCTGAATAACTGCTCAGAATTCGCGCCCGGAACGCAACAGTGACGTTGCGCCCGGCCGCGAAGCACGCACTGCGGGGTGACCGCGCCTGTTTACGCCTCGGTGCCGGGCGTCGACTTTGGCGTCACGGCGCTGGCGTCAGTGGTGTCGGTGGCGTCGGTGGCGTCTGCAGACTCGGCCGGCTCGGCCGACGACTCCGCGGCATCAGCAGACGGCTCGTCGAACTGAACGGTGTAGAACTCGTTGCGGGCGCGAGCCCGTTCTTCGCGCTCGAGGCGCAGCTGCTCCATCTTCTCTTCGCGCTGGCGCAGGCGGTCTTGGTCGACCTCCACGCGACGCACGGTCACGCCGCTGCGGGGCGCCGCGGTCGAGCGAGCCGGTGTTGCCGCCTTCGCGGTGCTCGAGCGAACCGCGCTGCCTGCCGAAGGGCGGGTGCCGGATGCCCGTGCAGCGGCCGCTTGCGACACAGTGGGCATCTGCCCCGAACCCTTGCAGCGTTCACCGTTTTTGTTCTCGTGCTGAATCATGGAGTTCGAGACGAGCCCCACAGCAATCGACCGCCCACATACCGGGCATTTGGTTGCCGTACTAGCCATTTGATCTGTCTCCCATTCAAGGTTCGCGACTTCAACGGTAGCTGATCGCAGCGCGACCAGAACCCGATTGTCGCGCTTGGGCGCCGAAAGACAGAGGGCCGGTACCCGCCCGAAGCGAATACCGGCCCTGCTCTGTGCGTGCGCTCAGCCAGCGCGGTGTCGGCGGCGCACCAGGATGGCGCCGGCGCCGAGGGCGAGAAGCAGCAGTGCAGCGAGCACTCCGCCCCCGATCTCGAGCCCGGTGTTGGCGAGGCCACCACTGCCCGAACTGCCCGATCCGTTCGATCCGTTCGATCCGTTTCCGGCAGCACCCGGCAGCGGTGTTGCCCCCGAGCCAGTACCGCCGGTCGACGGGCCACCCGCGCCCGTGCCGGGGTCGCCACCCGTACCGGGGTCGACCGGCGTACCCGGATCAGCCGCATCGACGAGGTCGTTGTTCACAACCCGAACGATCTCGGCCTCGGTCAGCACCCGCGAATACGCGTGCACCTCGTCGATGGCGCCCGGCCAGAAGTCGACCAGCGCGCCGTTGAACTCCCCGGCACCGACGAGCGTGCGGCCCGCTGATCCCACACCACCGGTTGCGACCGACCCGGCGAGAACGCCGTCGACGTAGAGCCGGGCCTCCTGCTTCGCCGAATCCCACACACCGGTGAGCTGGTACCAACGACCGAGCTCCACCTCAGTGGTGCTCACCGCCCGCTTCTCGCCCGGCAGGCTGAACGCGAACCCGCCGTGCCCGTACTGCAAGAAGAACGAGCTCTGCCCACTTGTTCCTTCCTGGCTCAGCGCGGTCACCCAGTTCGCCGGCATTGTGTCGAGCTTGACGCGTGCCGACACCGTGTAGCTTGCCGCGGTGTCGACGGTGGGTGCGGATGCACTTGCGAACTGCCCCGCGCCCGAGAGCTGTACGGCCGAGCCACTGTGCCCTTCCGACCATCCAGCCCCGCCCTGCAGAGTGAGGTCGTGACCGTTACCCGTCACGTCGGCTGCAGCGGTGCCGCTGCCTTCGTCGAACGGCCAGCTGGCGTCGCCCACCAGCCCGGGGGCGGTGGGAATGGCATTGCCCGCGGAGGCGCCGGCCGCGACGACCTGCAGGTTGACGGCCCGAACCTGCGCCAGATCCATCTTGGCCACGCGCCGGTCGTAGGTGAAGAAGCCGTTCACTTCGCCTTCGACGTCGCTGATCTGCGTGTAGACCGAGCCCGACAAGAACGTGCGGGCCGGCTCGATGAGCGTCTTCGTGTTGGCGACATAGGCTGCTGTGAGCTCGGCCGAGTTCTTCACGGCCTGGTAGGGCGCGAACGCACCCGGCCAGGTGTGCCCGACCACGCTGTAGGAGAATCCGCCGTGCTCGCCGTCGACCGCGGCCCGAGTGGGGTCGGGGCTGGCGAGCCCGGGGCCCGGGTAGCTGTGCCAGTCGATGACGTCACCCTTGCCCGAGTCGCCGGGCAGGTTGCAGCAGTTCAGGCCGCTTCGCGCGTTCACGAGCCGCGACGGGTCTTGTGCCTTCACCGAATCGGCGATCTGGCCGGTCACCGTAGTGTTCCACTCGCTCCAGCCCTCGTTGAAGATGGTCCAGCCGATGATCGACGTGAACCCTTTCAGAGCATCGACCGTCTGGTGCATCTCGTCGACCAGGTTGTTCTGCGTTGCCGTCGAGTTGAGTGCATCGGTGCCACCGGGAACGGCGTCTTGCCACACCATCAGCCCGAGCGTGTCGGCGTAGTAGTAGAACCGTGCCGATTCGACCTTGATGTGCTTGCGAATGGTGTTGAAGGCCATGTTCTTCGTCTGCTGCAAGTCGAACTTGAGTGCGGCATCCGTCGGCTGCGTGTACTGGCTCTCTGGCCAGTAACCCTGGTCGAGCGTCGAGAGCAAGAAGGTCGGCTTGTCATTCAGCGTGATCTTCTGCACACCGTTCACCGTGCTGATGGCGATGGAGCGCATGCCGAAGTAGCTTGTCGCCGAATCGCCGCCGGTGATCGACACATCGAGCCCGTACAGGTACGGGTCGTCGGGGCTCCACAGGTGGGCGTTCGGCACCGGCAGCGTGAGGGCACTGTTGGCCGAGCCAGACGTGCGGCCGACCTCTGCGCCGTTCGCATCGCGCGCGATGACCGTCACGGTGTCTCCGGCGTTGGCCGAAGCCGAGGCCACGGTCACGCTTGCGGTGTTCGCGTGAATGTTGGGCGTCGCCACAACCGAGTCGATCGACACGGGTGCCACGGGCTCCATCCACACCGTCTGCCAGATGCCAGAGCTCGGCGTGTAGAAGATACCGCTCGGGTTGGCGCGCTGCTTGCCAACCGGCTGGTCGGTGCTGGTGGTGTCGGTGACGCCGACGATCAGCTCTTGGTCAGCACCCGACTTCAGTGCGTCGGTGAGGTCGACGGTGAACGGCAGGTAGCCGCCGGTGTGCTCGCCCACCTTGACGCCGTTCAACCACACAGTGGCCCGGTAGTCGACCGCACCGAAGTTCAGCTGCAGGCGGTTGCCACCCGAAGCGGCCACCTTCCAGTCGGCCGGCACCGAAATGCTGCGCTTGTAGAACATGTGGTCTTCGTGGCGCTCGATGCCCGACAGATACGACTCGATCGGGTACGGCACGGTGACCGTCTCGGCGAGGGTCTGGCCCACGGGTGGGGCGTCGGTTTCGGATGCCCCACTGAACTGCCACGGCCCGTTGAGGTTCTGCCACGCATCTCGCACCAGTTGCGGGCGAGGATACTCGGGCAGCGGAGCGCTCTTGTCGATCGTGGCCGAGAACTCGGTCTGCATCGCATAGGTCGAGCCGTTGATCACCGGCAGATCGAAGGCCGGAACGGGGGCGCCGTTCGAGGTGGCCGTACCGAGTCCGTCGTACGAAATGCGCACAATGACGTTGCGGTCGATCTGGGCTCCGAGGGCGAGGGTGAGGTGCCGGGCATCCGCCACCGTCACGCTGTCGAGAGGGTAGGTCTGGCCGCTGACGGTCACCGCGAGGTGGCTCGTGATGGCGCTGTCGAGCCCCTCGACGTGGTTCGGGAACGTGAGTGCGACAGATTGGCCGTCGGTAGGAACAGCCGCGTCGGCAGCAAAGGCCGGGTAGCCGGCGGGTGCGTAGAACGCGTCGGCGGGAACGATCTCGCGGGCCTGGCTGGCACTCTGCCAGCGGAGGAACATGTTCGCACCTCCCGTCTCCTGGAACTGCTCGACCTTCACGTCGTAGTGGGTGCCGGCGACGAGCGTGATGGGCTGGGCGGTCTGCTCGTTGTCCCAGTCTTTCTGCCAGTGGTCGATGACGAGCGTGCCGTTGATCCAGACGCGAAAGCCGTTGTCGCCGATGGCCGAGAATGTGTAATCTTCGCTGAATTTCGGTGCGATCTCGCCCGTCCAGCGGGCCGCCGTGTCGGTGTTTCGGCCGGTCAGGTCTTGGTAGGCGCTCACCAGATCGGGAAAATTGATCGACGAATCGAGGCGGGTGGCCTTCAGCTCGGCGAGGTCGTCGGCTCCGGCAGCCGACGAGAGGAAGTATTCTCCTTTGAGGCCGTGAACACTTGGCAGGGCGGGCGCGGCGAGCAGTTGCCCAGCGGGTGACGCTGCAGCCGGCGAGGCGAGTGCAAGCACTCCGCCCAGGGCCAGAGCGCTCGTCACCAGCAGGGCGAGCCCGGCCGAGGCTCGACCACGCCGAGGGGGGTGTTGGGTCATGAAATTTGCCTTTCGTCTTTGATAAGCAGCTGTGACAGTGTCTCTAAAACCTGTACGAAAGTACAGACTCTTTTTCAGAGAGCCCCGATTCGCACCCCAGAACGCCGGGATTGCGGTGATACGCTCCCTGCATGACAGATGTCGGATACATCTGGGTTGGGCCGCTCGAGCACAACTCCGACTACCAGCGCGACATCTTGCGGCAGCGCGGGGTGACCGAGTTCTACGAAGACATCAGCGCCAATTCGGCCACACCCACCCGAGCCCAGCTCACGGCGGCGCTCGATGAGATCACCCCGAACGACACGCTCGTAGTGTGGCGGCTCGACCGGCTCGCGAGCACCTCAGCGCAGGTGCTGTCGCTGCTCGAACTGCTCGCCGGGCGCGGGGTGGGAGTGCGTTCGATCACGGAGGGGCTCGACACGGGCGGGCCCGAATCGGTGGCGCTGCTGCGGTTCATCCACGCGTTCACCGACCTCGAGAAGACACTGATTCGTGAGCGCACGATGGTGGGCGTGTATGCCGCCCGGGCTCGTGGGCGTGTTGGCGGCAGGCCGCGGGCGCTGTCGCAGACCAACATCGAACGCGTGGCGATGCTGCGCGACCAAGGCGCCTCTGTGCGGGAGATCGCCCAGCAGCTCGGCACCTCGCGTGCGACGGTCTACCGCGCGCTCGAGGAGCAGAACGCCGAGCCCGACGACGAGGAGGTCGGGGCCGAGTCGCGCGCATCGATCACTCTGCGGTTCAGCACGCCGAGCCTGCCCGATCTCGGCTCGAAGCACATCGCCGACGCCTGACGTTTACCCCGCACCGCGCACACCAACCGTGGGCAAAACGATCAGAATTGGTCATTCTCCGAACTTTGTTCGTAGTATGGCCGGGTGATTGCAGCGCAGCGACGCAATATGATTCTCGAGGCCCTGAGGGCCAATGGGGCCGTCTCCATCAGCTCACTTGCCGAGCGCCTGGAGACCTCCGCGGTCACCATTCGCCGTGACCTCGTGTACCTCGATTCGGTCGGCATGCTCACCCGCACCCATGGCGGCGCCGTGGCCGGGCCACCGTCTCGTGAGTCGTCGTACGCCGAGAAGATCGTGCAGGCCATCGACGAGAAGTACGCGATTGGCCGACTCGCCGCCACCCTCGTGCACGACGGCGACGTGATCATCATCGGGCCCGGCACGACGACAGAAGCGTTCGCCGAATCACTGCTGCAGAAGACCGGGCTGACGGTCATCACCAATTCGTTGCCGGTCGCCGAGGCCTTTGTGCAGGCGACAGCGAACGAGGTGATCATGACGGGCGGCACACTGCGGGCATCCATTCGGGCATTCGTGGGCGAGGCGACCAACCGCACTCTGCGCGGAATACACGCCGACAAGACGTTCGTCTCGGGCAACGGGCTGGTGGCCGACTTCGGGCTGTCGACGCCGAACATGACGGTTGCCGACTCTGACCGCGCCATGGCAGCGGCTGGCCACGAGATCGTTGCGCTCGTCGACCACACCAAGTTCGGAGTACGCACGGCGATCCAGACCATCTCGACAGAGCAGATCACCCACCTCGTCACCGACGCCGAGGCCCCGGTCGACCAGCTCGGGCTTTTTGCCAGAAGCGGCACCACGCTGCATGTCGCAAAACCCGGTACTGGACTTTTGGACACGATTTAGCAACAATGCATCATTAGCACTTTCTCTTCTGAGAGAAATTGCTACGTTTTGATCGTCTCGGGAAACCCAGACGCTCTGCACCCACACCAACAAGGAAGTTGACAGCAATGAAAACGTACCGAAAGGGTCGCGCTCTGCTCAGTGCAGCGGCGTGTGTCGCAGCCGTCGGACTCGTTCTGACCGGTTGCACGAATACCGGCACCACCTCCAGCGCCAGCACCGGCTCAGCCACCGACGCGGCCCAGACCGCCGCCGCCGTGAGCGGGCCCACCTGCTCACTCGCCGACTACAAGGGTGACAAGATCGACCTCACCCAGGCCATTGTCGGCTTCTCGCAGTCGGAGAAGGAAGACAACCCGTTCCGCATCGCCGAGACCCAGTCGATCACCGACGAGGCCGCGAAGATCGGCGTGAAGAAGTTCATCAAGACCAACGCGCAATCGACCCTCTCGAAGCAGATCTCCGACATCAACGACCTCATCTCTCAGGGCGCGCAGGTGCTCATCGTGGCTCCCCTGAACTCCGACGGTCTCGAGCCGGCACTGAAGGCCGCACGTGACAAGAACATTCCGGTCATCACCATCGACCGCAAGCTGAACGCCACCGCGTGCAGCGACTATGTCTCGTTTCTCGGCTCCAACTTCGTGCAGCAGGGCCAGCGCGCGGCCGACCAGCTCATCGCCGGCACCAAGGGCACCGCCAAGGTCGCCGTGCTGCTCGGCTCGTCGGGCAACGGCGTGACCACCGACCGCACTTCGGGTTTTGTCGACGAGATCAAAGCCAAGGGCCCCGGCATCACGATCGTCGCCCAGCAGACGGGTGACTTCGCCCGCGACAAGGGCCAGTCGGTGACCGAGCAGTTGCTGCAGTCGAACCCCGACATCACCGCCATCTACGCCGAGAACGACGAAATGGGCCTCGGCGCTCAGGCCGCCATCATCGCGGCAGGCAAGACCCCCGGCAAAGACATTCAGATCTACTCGATCGACGGTACGAAGAACGCCGTCTCGCAGATCGTGACCGGTGCCTACAACGGCGTGATCGAGTCGAACCCGCGCTTCGGGCCGCTCGCCTTCGCCACGCTCAAAAGCTTTCTCGCCGGTGACGCCGTCGGGCAAGACATCGTGATTCAAGACTCGCAGTACGACTCGTCGAACGCTGCGGCGAAGGTCGACTCGGCCTTCTAGCCGAACCCTGTGCCGGCGATGCGAACAGCGTCGCCGGCACACTCTCTTTTCATCGACAAGAAAGGTACGGCCGCGACGATGGATGCTCCCGCCGCCTCCCCCGCGAACACTGACGTTCCCGTGCTCGAAGCCCGCGGTGTGACCAAACGTTTCGCCGGCGTCACTGCGCTGAGCGACGTGACCTTCAGCGTGCGGCCCGGCGAGAGTCTCGCTCTGATGGGCGAGAACGGCGCCGGCAAGTCGACCCTGATCAAGGTGCTCACCGGCGTCTACCAGCCCGACGACGGCGAACTCTTTCTGCACGGCGAGGTCACCTCGTTCGCCCGGCCGCTCGACGCCCAGAAGTCGGGCGTCAGCACCATCTACCAGGAGGTGAACCTGGTGCCGCTGATGTCGGTGGCCCAGAACATCTACCTCGGCCGTGAGCCGCGTTCGCGCCTCGGCCTCATCGACTTTCGGCGCATGTACAGCGATGCGCGCGCCCTGCTGAACGAATACGGCATCGAGGTGGATGTTCGCCGCCCACTTCGAACTCTTGCCCTCGGTGTTCAGCAGATGGTGGCACTCGCCCGCGCCGTGAGCATCAACGCCAGCGTCGTCATCATGGACGAACCCACCTCCTCTCTCGAGGCCCGCGAGGTGGAGACGCTGTTTCGGGTGATCGGTCTGCTGCGCGCACGCGGCATCGCCATCATCTACGTCTCGCACCGCATGGATGAGATCTACCGCGTCTGCGAGACGGTGACCGTGCTGCGCGACGGCCACGTCGTTCACGTCGGTTCGCTGCACGACCTGCCACGCGTGGAGCTCGTCTCGATGATGCTCGGCCGGTCGGTGGAGAAGGTGCGCCGCGGCGGCGTCACCGAGTTCACCGCCGCGAACGAGAGCGACGCTCCCCCGGTGCTCGTCGCCGACGACCTCAGCCGCAAACACCAGATCGACGGCATCAGCCTCGTCATTCGCCCGGGCGAGGTGGTGGGGCTCGGCGGGCTGCTCGGCTCCGGCCGCTCAGAGACCCTCAAGGGGCTCTCGGGAGTGATGCAACTCGATCGCGGCAGCGTGTCGATCGACGGGAAGACCGTTCGCAGCGGATCGGTGCCGGCGGCCATCCGCGCCGGAATCGTGATGCTGCCAGAAGACCGCAAGAGCGAGGGCATCGTGCCGAACCTCTCGGTGCGCGACAATATCGTGCTCGCTGCGCTGCCGAAGCTCTCGCGCGCCGGGTTCACCTCGAAACGCAAACAAGACGCCGTGGTCGACGTGTTCATCAAGCGCCTGCACATCAAGGTGTCGAGCCCCGACCAGATCGTCTCCGAGCTCTCGGGCGGCAACCAGCAGAAGGTGATGATCGCCCGCTGGCTGGCGATGACCCCCAAGGTGCTGCTGCTCGACGAACCCACCCGGGGCATCGATGTGGGGGCGAAGGCCGAGGTGCAGTCGCTCATCGACGAGCTCGCGCACGAAGGTCTTGCCATCGTTCTGGTGTCGAGCGAGGTCGAAGAGGTGGTCGAAGGCTCGGCACGGGTCATCGTGCTGCGCGACGGCTCGATCGAGACCGAGCTGCGTGGCGACGATGTCGACGAGCAGTCGCTTCTCGCCGCTCTCGCGGGCGATTCTTCCGCCGGCGCGGTCAACCCCGGAGCCGCCACTACCGCGAACCCTGACGAATTCCCGACGAAAGCAGACGCATGACCCAGGCAACCGTGTCGGTCTCCGTGCCCACCCGCGGCTCGGTGCTCGGCCTCTTTCAGAAGTACGGCGTCTACATTGCCATTGTTCTGCTGCTGGCCTACAACCTCTTCTTCACGCCGAACTTCTTCGCGGTCGACAACTTCCGCACCCAGTTCGTGCAGGTGGTGCCAGTGCTCATCGTGGCACTCGGCATGGCCCTGGTTATCGGCACCGAGGGAATCGACCTCTCGGTGGGTGCCGTGATGGCCCTGGCCGCCGCCGTCATTCCTCTCTATGTGGGGTACGGGCTGGTTCCCACCCTGCTGATCGCCATTCTGGTGGGTGCCGTGATCGGCGCCGTGAACGGCTCGATGGTGGCCTTCATCGGGGTGCAGCCGATCGTGGCCACACTTTCGGTGATGGTCGCCGGCCGCGGGCTGGCGCTGCTCGTTGCGAACGAGCAACTCAAGTCGGTCACCGACCCGGGCGTGCTCTCGCTCGGGCGCGACTCCGTTCTCGGGGTACCGATCAGCGTGATCATTGCTGCGGTGCTTGTGGGTGGTGTGGCGATACTGGTGAACCGCACCACGTTCGGCAAGCAGCTGATCGCCATCGGCGGCAGCCGCCGGGCAGCGGAACTCTCGGGGCTGCCGGTCAAGCGCATACTGCTTCTCGTCTACGTACTCTGTGCGGCGCTGGCCGCGGTGGCCGGTGTCATCGGTACGGCCCGATTGGGAGCATCCGTGCCCTCCACCCTCGGCAACCTCATCGAACTTTCAGCCATCACCGCGGTGGTGGTGGGCGGCACCCCGCTGAGCGGCGGGCAGGTGAAGGTGCTCGGCACCCTCGCCGGCGCCCTGCTGCTGCAGTTCATCAGCGCCACCCTCATCAAACACAACGTTCCCGACGCGTACTCGCAGATAGCACAGGCCATCATCATTCTGCTCGCGGTCTACATTCAGCGCGGAAAGGCCAGAGTCAAATGACCACCACCCTCGAACCGGCGGCAGGGCCCACAACGGATGCCCAGGCCACCCGCGAGCGCATCGCCAGCCTTCTGCAGAGCTATGGCGCCGCTATCGTGCTCGTCATTCTGCTCGTGCTCGGCAGCATCGCATTTCCCACCTTCGCCACCGGCAGCAACTTCGCCAACGTTCTGACGCAGTCGTCATTCCTTCTCATTGTTGGTGCGGGAATGACGTTCGTCATCCTCACCGGCGGCATCGACCTCTCGGTGGGTTCGGTCTTCGCCCTCGGCGGCGTGCTGGCGGCGTTCGGTTCGACGTACGGCATCGTGGGGGCGCTGCTGTTTCCGCTGATCGTCTGCGGCGCCATCGGTGCAGTGCAGGGCCTGCTGGTCGCGTACGCCGGAATGGCACCGTTCATTGTGACGCTCGCCGGTCTGCTGGGGGTACGCGGGCTGGTGCTCGCTGCGACAGACGGGGGTTCGACAACCCCGCTGATCAGTGACCCCGCGGTGGTGAACCTCGGCCAAGGGGCGGTGTTCGGCATTCACTGGCCCGTCTTCATCGCGATCGTTGTGGTGGTCGTCGGCAGTGTGCTGCTGGCACGAACCCGCGGCGGTCAGTCGGTATTGGCTGTGGGCGGGTCAGAGAGCGCATCGACCCTGATGGGGCTGCCCGTCGCCCGGGTGAAGTTCAGCGTGTATGTGGTGAGTGGGCTCTGCGCGGGGCTGGCCGGTGCGCTGAACGCGGCGTACTCGTCATCGGGAGTACCCACGGTGGGGGTCGGGCTCGAGCTGAACGCCATCTCGGCCGTGGTCATCGGCGGAACACTACTGGTGGGCGGGCGCGGCAACCTGGTCGGCACCGTGGCCGGCGTGCTGCTGCTGAGTGTGATTCAGAACCTGATCAATCAGGTGGGATCGCTGAACTCGTCGGTGCAGGCGGTCGTGTCGGGTGCGTTCCTGGCTATCGTCGTGATCATTCAGACCGTACTCTCGCGCACCCAGCGGTTGTAGCCGGCTACAGCAGGTGCGGCAAGCTGGCCGTGGCGTCTTCGGCCTCTTCGAGGGTCTGCAGGGTGAGCAGCTGAAGGCGGGCCACGTTGCCGAGGCTCAGCATCAGAATGCGCTCGACGATGGCCTCGGCGACCGGCAGCATCAGCATGGCCGAGCCCTGGCTGATGACCCGGCGCAGCTCGAAGTCTGTCCACGAGATGACAAGCTCGTTCTGACGATCGTGAAGCTCAGGGTTCAGCTCGGCGAGCAGGTTCGGGCCATTCCACACGCCGATCACAACGACGTACGTCGAGAGATCCCAGAATGCTTTGAGGTCGGAGGCGAAGAGGCGCTGCTCGGCATACGCGAGATAGTGGAAGTCTTCGATGACGAGTCGACGGTGTGAGGCCTGAAAAACGGCTGCGATGAGAGCGAGGTGGTCTGCGCCGTGAAACATGATTCCGGTCGACGAGACCTCTTCTGCGAAACCACAGAGGTCGGCCATCAGTACTTCGCGCAGCAGTTTCTCGCCGCGCGACCCTGCCGAGTACAGGCGCCCCTCCATCGAGCCAGCTGAAGCCGACTCGAAGCTCAGCCGAAGCCCCAGAGTGTTCAGCGCCAGGGTGTAGAGATCGAGCACCGTGTGGCCGCTGCGGCACTGCACGACAAGCGCGTCGATGATGGTGTTCTGGCGCAGCCACGACTTGCCCGAGCGGGACTCACCGGTGATGGCGAGGTGAATGTGTCGTTCGAGAAGTCTGCGAACGTGGCCGTCGAGCCCGCCTCGGTCAACGTACGAATCGGCATGGATGACGGGAGCGATCCCGAATACATCACGTACTAACATCGTGTTTCCCCACTGTCGCCGAATCGCAGACGGCCCGACGATGGGCACTGACTCTTGCGGCAATGGTACCCGAACAGGGGGGTCGACAAATTGCACAGCGACGCAAGTTGTGCAGTTTCGACTCTATGCAACGGGGCACGCTCGCGCGGGTCTTCTCCCCCGAAAGAAGCAAGGCTCTCGACGGCCTTGTGCTGACGTATCGTTACTCAGAGGTAGTGAACGTCGAACCTCGAGGAGTCCCCGCATGAAAGAAATCACTGTCACCGAACTCGCGGCGCTCACAGGCGCAACCGTCATCGATGTGCGGGAGCCCGACGAGTACGCAGCGGTGCGCGTGCCCGGGGTCATCAATATTCCCCTCGGCCAGCTGACGGAGGCCGAGCTGCCTGATGAGCCGCTGTACGTGATTTGTGCATCCGGTGGCAGAAGCGCCCGGGCCACCGACTACCTGGCCAGCCGTGACCTCGATGCAACCAATGTGGCCGGCGGAACCAACGGGTGGGTTCAGGCGGGGCTGCCGACCGAGAGCGGCCCGTCGGCCTGATTCGCTCATCTACTGCGCTGTTCACCGATACGGCGTCAAACGTACTGTTGGCAACGCACGAAGTGGTCATGTCTTCTCTCCGCTGCGATGGCGGGGTCACGCGCTTGATCGTCGACGCGTGCCGCGCTTTCGCGCTCGCCTCCATCGGCCAGCTCACAGACATGCACCATCGAGTCGACGCCGAGAAGTGCGTCGCGGCGCTCAGACGGATTGCCGCGAGAGGAGGAAGTACCCGGCCAGAGCCGCGAGACTCACGGCGGCGAGCAACAGGGTGGCCGGCCCAGCGCCCCCACCGTCGAGAACGGCGCCGAGCACGAGCGGGCCCACGACGGCACCGACGTCACCGACGCTGCGAAAGACTCCCATCGCGGTGCCCACCCGAGAGCGGGGCGTCTGGTCGGCAAGCAGAACACCTGGAACAAGGCTGCCGATGCCGGAGAGAACGCCGGTCGACACGATGAGACCGCCGAAGAACCAGGGCATGTCGGCGAGCGGGTACAGGCAGATCAGGCCGGCCGCGAGCGCAGTGGGGATGACCAGCAACCCCACTCGGTGACCCGAGTTCAACCGGCGACCGATCCAGGGCAAGAGCAGCAGAGAGACGACGGTGGTGAGCCCGTACGCCAGCCCCAGAGTCAACGGAGTGAGCTTGCCCTGGTCATATGCCAGAAGTGGAATAAGCGACTGGTCACCCCCGAAACGCACGAAGAAGATGCCGAACGCGAGTACACAGACGGCCGCGAGACGTCGCGCCGACAGCCTCTGGCGCTCATCGGATTCGGCGCTCTGGTCAGCCGCACCAGTGGCAACTCCGATGCCGGGCGGCACGTCGCGACCGTATTGGTCTGACCAGAAGTGTGCGTCGGGGCGCACGAGTGCCCAGGCAATGACGAGCAGCAGTGGAACGGCTGCGACCACGAAGACGAACGGAAGCGTACTGACCGTCAGCACAACACCACCCAGTACCGGGCCGAGCGCGGCACCGGCGAGTTGCACCGCCTGCACGGTCGAGAGAATCGACCCTCTCGTGGCCGCGGTGGTTCGCTGCGTCAGCACGGCGAGCCCGATGGTCACCGCCGCGCCCCCGAGCACACCTGCCACGAAGCGCGCCACCACCAGCAGCACGACGCTGTCGAGAAAACCGGTGACCAGGGTCACTGCGGCGAGAAGCCCGGTCACCGTCAGCAGCAGCGCCCGTGCGGGTACCCGCTGCAGCAGCATTCCGGCGGGAATGTTCACCAGCAACCGGCCGACTCCGAACGACGAGACGATCAACCCCAGGAGGAGAGCCGACGCCCCGAACTTCAGAGCGTACTGCGGCAGCGCGGGAATGAGCGCGCCCCAGGTCATCTGCGAGGTGCCGACGAGCGCACAGACCATGATGATCTGCTCCCACCGAAGTCTGTCTGAGCGCACCGCCGAGGTCATCGGCTCCGAATCGGTGCCGTTGCTCACCCGCCGAGTCGCAGATTCTCACGCAGCGTCGTGCCGGGGTACGCCGGCGCCACGGCGTGGCGGCGGCGCAGCTCCGGCGTCAACAGCTCAACGACATCGGCCAGCGACGAGGGTGTCGACAACGGGTTGGCGATCATGAATCCCCCGCGCGAACCGGTCGCTTCGAAGTTCTCCTGCAGGGCATCCGCAACCGTCTCGGCCGTGCCAGAGTAGGTCTGGTCGTAGCCTGTCGCGTAACGCCAGCCGCGCTCGAAGAACTCGTTGCGCGACAGTCGAGCGTCGGCACCGCACTCGTCGATCACCAGCTGAACGAAACCAGCCTGGGTACCTTCGGCTTCTCTGATGCGCTCGGCCACCTCGCTCAGAACGAACGAGGCTGGCAGAGTCGAGAAGTCGAACCCTGAGTTGTACGAAAGATATGCCCCGACCGCCTCGTGGCTCCACACCTCGAGCATGGCCTGCTTGCGGGCGTCTGCTTCGTCTGCCGTGCGCCCCAGAATGACCTGCACCGCCCAGAGGATTCCCACCCCGGCAGGGTCACGACCGACCTCGGTGAGGGCCGCATCGAGCGAAGCGCGGTGCCGCTGTTGAGACGTGAGGTGGCCGCCGAGGCCGAAGATGATGTCGGCGAAACGGGCCGATGCCGCGACACCCCGCGGCGACGAACCCGCCTGTACCACGACCGGTCGGCCCTGAGGGCTCGGCATCGAATTCAGCGGGCCGCGCACCGCGAAGTTCACGCCCCGGTGATCGACCCGGTGAACACCAGCGGGGTTGCCGAATACCCCCGTCTCGCGGTCGGCGACGATGGCCGATGCATCGACCGAGTCCCAGAGCGCCTGGCAGACAGCCATGAACTCCTCCATGCGCTCGTACCGTGCCTCGTGGCTCGGCAGAGCGTCGAAACCGTAGTTCGCGGCATCCGAAACCCGCGTCGACGCCACGACGTTGAACGCGATGCGCCCGGCGGTCACATGATCGAGGGAGTTGAGCAGGCGCGCCACGTAGTAGGGGTGCATGAAGGTCGACGAGTACGTCAGCCCGAACCCGATGTGCGTCGTCACCTGCGCCATCGCGGCGATGTACGGGCTCATGTCTTGCCTCGGCCACTGGATGCCCCACTTCACCGCCGCGTCCATCGAGCCCTGCCACGTGTCGGGGATACTCGTGCCGTCACCGAAGAACAGCATGTCGATACCGCCGCGCTCGGCAAGCACCGCGATCTCCTGGAACATGCGCACGTCAGGGTAGTCACGCCCCACCCACGAACCGGGGTTGGCCCACTTTCCTTCGGTGTGGGTGAACGAGAGGTCGAACGCAAGGTTCATCTGCTTCGGTTCGGTCATCAGAGGGTCGCCTGCTGTCTGTTCCAGAGTGCCGAAACCTCTGCGGCGGTGAGGATGACGGCCGAGTTGAGCGCGATGTTGGCCAGGGAATTGACCTGCAGGTCGGCCTCGTACGCTGCGGTCGCATCCGAAGCGACGATAACCGGCAGCCCAGCCTGAAAAGCGTCGCGGGCGGTCGCGTCGACACAGCAGTCGACCGTCAAGCCCACGACCGTCACCCAGTCGATGCCGCGCTCATGCAGCTGCTGTTCGAGGTCAGTGCCGAAGAAGCCGCTGTAGCCGCGTTTGGTGATCACCAGTTCGCCGTAGTGCGGCGCCATGCCGTACCACTCGGCACCCGCGGTTCCGAGCACACACGGCTCGTCGGGCGAGGGCCAGGGTGTCTCGGGGTCGATTCCGCGCAGCCACAGCGACGACGACCACGGCTTGTCTTTCGTCTGGCCGAGCTGGATCCAGACCACCGGCACACCCGCCACTCTCGCCTCGTCGACGAGGGTGGCAATGGTGGTCACGGTGTTCGCCACCACGTCGAGCGCGGCGGGCTCCACCCAGGGCAGGTAGGCGGGGTCGGCGAACGATCGCTGAACATCCACCACCAGCAACGCACTCGTCTGACCGCCCGCGGTGAGGGCGTCGAGTTGCCGCTCGAGGGCGCTCACGCGGTCACCCCCGACATACTGGCCGACGCGCTGTGGTGTGACTGCTGGCTCAGCGGCTGCGGCTGCGGCTGCTCGCGCAGCTTCGGCATCACCTGCTCACCGAAGGGCGGCAGATCGGCGTGGTAGTCGGGGAAGATCAGCATGAGCCCGTCGATGCCCGTCGTCTGCATCAGCTCGTCGATACGTTCGTGCACCGTGTCGGGAGAGCCCTTCACGACCGCCGTCTGAAACGCCTCGTAGCCCGAGCTGTCGGCCGTCATCGACAGTGCTTTGTCGAGGGGCAGACCCCACGAGAGCTTCATGTTGACGATGGCTTCGGTGTCGACCCCGCGGCCGTACTCAGCGAACTTGGCTTCGGCCAGGGCATCCGTCTCATCCATCACGACGGTGAGCATCGAGTAGGTCTTGATTGAGCGGCCCTGTGCCGCGGCGAGCTCTTTGACCTGCTGGCTGTTGTCTCGAAGCCCGGGCAGGTCGTCGGCGGTCAAGAACGAGCCGTCGGCGAACCGCGACTGAAAGTCGAGGCCGCGCGGCGATCTGCCCGCGCTGATGAGCGTCGGATGCACGGCCGGGTGCGGCCGCGACTGGCAGTCGTCGAGCGTGAAGAACTCACCGTCGAACGTGACCGTGTCGTTCGCCCACAGCAGCTCGACGACCTTCAGCCACTCCTCGGTATACCGGTACCGCGTCTCGTGGTCGAAGTCGTCTCGCCATTGGCCCATCTGCGAGAACTCCTGAGCGTAGGCGCCCACAACGATGTTCATGCCCGATCTGCCGTGGCTGATCTGGTCGAGCGTGGCATACATCTTCGCGGCCACCGCCGGGTGAATGAGGTTGGTGTGAACCGTCGCCCAGATCTTCACCCGTTCGGTGGCCTCGGCGAGCGCCGCCATCATGGTGATCGACTCGAGCGTCTGGCCCCAGTGATCGGTCGTTCCGCCGTAGCCACGCCACTTCGCCATCGACATGATGAAGTCGAAGTCGGCCTGCTCGGCCAGCATTGCTGCCGTGCGGTTGTACTCGTAGGTCGCCTCGGGGTGCGGCGCTGTGTCAGACATGATCCAGCCGCCGTTGCCGATCGGCAGAAAGATTCCGTATTCGCGGTCATTCACGGTGTGGTGCTCCTTCTTCGTGCGGTGAGAGGTTACGGCGCCGGCCAGATCAGGTCGGTGCCCGTGTAGATCGCCGAAACGAATGACGGGTCAGTGAAAGTGCTCACATCGGGCAGGGCCGTCAGCTGCTTGCTGTCAAGCAGAAACTGGGCCTCCTTCGCCATGAGCGTGGTATTCAGCGACCCCAGGGGCGTACCCGCGGGCTCAGATTTGGTGACGAGAGCCGTCTCGGTCTGCCACACCTGAACGTTGTGATCGACGTCGTAGCTGGCTCCCCCACCGGCCAGGTCAGCGGCAAAACCGACGCACTCAGATGCATTCGTCAGGCAGTAGTCGTAAGCGTGAAACGAGGCGCGCAAGAAATCCTGTGTCGCCGTGGCGTTGGCTTTCACGAAGGCAGGGTTGGCGACGACCGTGCCGAACGTTCCCGGAATTCCGTAGTCTTCGGGGTTCCACTGCGTGATCGTGTCACCGGCAGCTTTCAGCGTCAGCGGCTCGTTCGACTTGTAGCCGGTGAGCGACTGCACCTGGCCGCGGGGCAGGATGCTCGGGTCGTAGCCCACCGTGACCTGGGTGATCTTCGAGACGTCGACCCCCTTCTTCACCAGCATCGCCTGAATCTCCGGCGGCAGCTGGCCCTTCTGGCCGAGCGTTGTTCCCTCGAGCTGTTTGAGGTCGGTGATCGAGGTCGCCGTCATCAGGGTGGTGATGGGAACCTGGCCGTACGTCGCGATGCCCGTCACGTCGACACCGTTCGAGTGCGCCAGCAGCAGGTCGGAGTCGCCGCCCACGTCAGTGAGCGTTGCCGTGCCCGCCGCGACGAGCTGTGAGTTGCCGGCGGTGTCGCCGGTGCCCGGCTGAATGGTGACATTCAGGCACAGCGCGTCGAAGTAGCCGAGCTTCTTCGCAGCGAGCACGTCGAGGATCGACGCCGAGGCCTGGTACTGAAAACCGGTGACGTAGGTGATGGGGCCGGCAGCTTTGTTCGCTGCGCAGCGTTCGGCCGAGATGGCCGAAGCCGACGAGGCAGCGGGGGCCGACGAGCTCGCAGTCGAGCATCCGGTCAGGGCAAGTGCAGCAGCGGCGGCGAGCGCGGCCACCTGAGTGAGGCGAAGAGTACGTCGAGTAGGCATAGCTGTCTCCTAGTGGGGTGGGTTATGAGGAATGTGGTGCGTGTCTGTCGGGCGAAGCCGAGGAACGAGAGGCCGGACGCGCCGCTAGCGGGCGCGCGCGCTCACTCGCGTTTCAGAAGCTGGGATTCGTGCCAGCGCAAGACGCGCTTCTCGAGCAGAGTGATGAGCAGAAGCAGCGCCGCGCCCATCAGGGCCAGGCACGCGATCGCCGCGTAGACCACAGCGAGGCGCGAGTTCGACGACGCGACGCTGATGACGGTGCCGAGCCCCTTCGCGGCTCCCGGCGCCGAGAATTCGGCGACGACCGCGCCGACGACCGAGAGCGGGAAGACCACCTTCAGTGCCGCGAAGACATAGGGCAGGCTCGACGGCAGTCGCAGCCGGGTGAGCACCTCGAACCGGTTCGCCCGCAGGGTCGAGAAGACCTGCAGAATCGGTGGCGACACCGAGTTCAGCCCAGTGATCACGTTCATCAGGATGGGAAAGAAGGTGATGAGCGCGGTGACGATGAGCTTCGGCGCCGGCCCGAAGCCGAACGCGACGACCAGTGCAGGTGCGATGGCAACCACCGGCGTGACGTTCAGCACCACGGCGAGCGGCATGATGGCGCGGCGCAGAATGCCCGACTCCGTGACGAGCACAGCCACCACGAAGGCGGCCACGAACCCGATCACGAGGCCCACCAGCGCCTCAGAGAGTGTCACCCAGGCGTTGTCGAGAAAGAAAGCCGGCTGCGTCGCGAGGGCCTGCCCGATGGTGCCGAGCCGAGGCAGGAGATATGTGTTGTTCGTCGCCACGTATTCCCACACCAGTGCTGCGATCAGAATGGCGATGACGGCGGGCGCCCAGACGCGCGGCCGCCACGGTGAGCGGGTCGCCCCAGACGAGCGAGCCACCGGAGAGGAACGGGTGGGAGACGACGAGGAAGAGCGGGTCGCCGAAGACGAGCGGATCACTGACGAATTCATCTGCTGGGTCATCGCACAACCGGCCCTGACGCCCAGGCCGTCTGCAGCTTCTCGCGGATGAGGTCTTCGTATTCGTGCATCGCGGCCGCTTCGAGCAGGCCCTGCCGCCTGGGTCTCGGTAGATCGATCGGGATGACGGCCTCGATTCGCCCCGGCCGCGCAGACATCACGACAACCACATCTGAGAGCACGACCGCTTCAGAGACGGAGTGCGTGACGAACACCACCGTGGTTCGCATCTGCTCCCACAGTTCGAGCAGCTGCACCTGAATTGCTTCACGGGTGAACTCGTCGAGGGCAGAGAAGGGCTCGTCCATCAGCAGCACGTCGGCCTGAATCGAGAACGCTCGGGCAATGGCCACGCGCTGCTGCATGCCGCCCGAAAGCTGGTGCGGCAGCCGGTCGATGGCGTCACCGAGACCGAGTTTGGTCAGCAACACCCGGGGGTCAGTGGCGGGCCGGGCGACGTGACCGGGCAGAGTGCGCCGCAGGGCATCCGCTCGCCTGTTCACCTTCGAAGGAATGGTGACGTTGCCGAGCACGCTCAGCCAGGGCAGCAGTGCAGGAACCTGCGGCACGAAGCCGATCATCTTTGCAGCACACGCCTCGTCGGGGTGGGCGCCGAACACGCTCACCTCGCCGGAGTCTGGCTGTTCGAGCCCGGCGATCATGCGCAGCATGGTCGACTTTCCGCAGCCGCTCGGGCCGATCACGCTCACGAACTGGCCTCGTTTGACCGTCAGATCGACGTGCGACAGGGCCGTTACCTCGCCCGCACCCGAACCGTAGACCTTCAGCGCGTCAGAGACCACGATCTCGTCAGGAGACGCGTACTCCAGCGAAGCGCCGGCACTGTGGGTATTCGTCATCGGCCTCAACCCAGCTTCTTGAACGCACGAGCCTGATATGTGAGCGGGGCAGAGTCGTCGAGACTCACGTGCTCCACCCGCACCAGAATCATCAGATGGTCGCCGGCCACGACCCGGTCGTGAATGGTTCCCTCGATGGTCACCATGGCGCCCCGGATGACCGGCACACCGAATCGGCCGGAATCGACCTCGACCTGGCCGAACTTGTCTGCGCCGCGAGTGGCGAACAGCCGGGCATGCTCTGCCTGCCCCTCGCTCAACACATTGATCGCCACCCGGTCGGTCTGGCTGAACGCGTCGTAACACTCAGCAGTGTCGGCGAGGCATGCGAGCACCAAAGGCGGGTTCACCGAAACCGACGTGAAGCTGTTCGCAGTGAAGCCGTGCTGACGCCCCTCGTGGGTTGTGGTGACGACCGTCACAGACGTGGCGAGCTGCGACAACGCCCTCCGCAACAGGGCGGGGTCGTGGTCTGATTCGAGTGTGACCTCGTTAAATGCGTGGCCCATATGGCCCTCCGGTGTTCTTCTCGTTGAAATGCATTGAGACGACGGGAGAGGCGGGCGGAAGCAGATGTCGACGGCCCGCGGGATCGTTGACATTCATAACGTTAGGGGTGCCCTGTTACAAAGAACGTACGCTCGTGTTTCGAGCGTGTGACTTTTCGAATCGCGACGATTTTCGAGGGGCGCGGAGCTTTTCGCCTCGTGCGGTACGGCTAGAGCCGTTCGACGCGGCCGCCGGCCGCCACGACGTACACCTCGACGTGCAGGTCGGCCACCGCCTGGGCGAGCCACGCCGGTTTGGTGAAGAAGCGCCCCACCGGTTCGCTGATGCAGAGGGCCACGCGGGCGCCCACGAAAAGTGTCGAACGAAGCCAGACCAGCTTGAGGGCGTCGGCCATGGCCTTGTTGCGCTGCGTCGACTTCACAACACCCGAACTCGCAACGCACTGAACCAGCAGCCGGCCCGATTCGTCGACGCCATCGATCTGCAGCCGAACACCGTCGGCCATCGTGACCGACCGGCCCGAGAGTTCGAGCCCAAGATGGGTCGACAGCGCCGCGAGCAACTCGAGTGTCAGGTCGGGGTCGGGAACAGTCACACGATGACCATAGGCGTGCTTTGTTTCGGGCGCATTACCCCCGCAGGCCGTCGCCCACGGTGCTCCCTACCCCGTGACGTCTGTGAGGTGCGGCGGGTTGGCTCCTGCGCGCGAGACGGTGACCGCAGCGCATTCGACAGCGAACGCGCCGATGTCGGTGAGCGCGGCCAGGGTGAAAGCCGAGCCGTCACAGATCGACTCTGGCGTGGTGCCGTCGGCGAGCATCCGGAGCAGCACATGGATGACCGCGCTCATGAAGGAGTCGCCCGCACCGATGGTGTCGGCGACGACAACCGTTCGGCCGGGAACGGTGATGTTCGCGCGGCTGCTCGAGAGAAGGGCACCGGATGCCCCCCGCGTCATGATCGCAAGCGCGGGGCCGAACGTGCGAATGTGGTCGAGCACTTCGCTCTGCGGCACCCCCGGGTACAGCCACTCGGCATCTTCGTCGCTGAGTTTCACGACGTTCGACACCGCCATCAGGTTCTCAGCGGTGCGGCGTTCGGTGTCGGGCGTGCCGAGAAGAGACGGGCGCACGTTCGGGTCGAAGGTGACGATAGTCGATGCCGGCGTAGCCGTCAGCAGTCGCAGAACATCGGCGGCTCCGGGGCTGAGATACGCGGCGATCGAGCCCGTGTGCACCAGGGCAGCCGGCGACAGCTGGTCGACGAAGTCGAGCGACCAACGAATGTCGAACTCGTACCGGGCCGCGCCGGTCTCGTCGAGCACCGCGGTGCCGGTCGACGTGGCCTCGTCGACGATCGAGCCGGGAAAGAACGTGACTCCCGATTCTTCGATGTGGCTCGTGAGAGCGGCCCCTCGCTCGTCGCTACCGATGCGCGTCACCAGTTCTACCTCGTCGCCGAGCCGGGCGAGGCCGATGGCGACGTTCATGGGCGATCCGCCGGGATGCTCGGTGACCTCGTGCTGGCGCTGAACGATGTCTGTCAGGGCCTCGCCGACAACGACTACCGAGGCGGCGTCAGCGGCGGGGGCGGGGCTAGAAGTTGTCATTGGTCTCACCGATCGTTTTGAGCATGGTCAGGGTCGAGCCTCCCCCGCTCACCAGCGGCGCGAGTTCGGTGTTGAAGGCAATGCCGTGGGCGCTGGCGAGGTGTGAGTCGAACGCTGTCTGGTCAGAATATTGTTCGTACACGAAAATGGTCATCGGGTTGTCGTCACGAAAGTGCGGGTCGAATCGCAGATTGCCGGGTTCGGCTCGCACTGCGCTGGCGAAGTCGGTGATGAGTTGGTACACGGCCGGTTCGTTTCCCGCGGTGGCGGTGAACTCGGCATAGAGGGAGACGGTCATGCAGGCATCGATTCTCTTGGTGCGGTCGAAGGTGTGTGCGAGGTCGTCGAGCGCGGCGGGGCCTACGCGGTCGACAGGTCTCGTACCGAGTCTCTGATCAGCAGGCGGGTGGGCAAGACGACAGACGTGGGTTCGGCGTCGGGATTACGAATCTGGGCCAGCAGGTTGTCGACGGCTGCCTTCGCCATCTGCTCGATCGGCAGGTCGACGACCGTGAGTGCCGGCGTGAGAACGGCAGCCCACGGCGCATCGTCGAATCCGACGAGAGAGAGGTCGTCGCCGATGACCAGACCACGTTTTTTTGCCACCCGCAGAACAGCGAGCGACATGTTGGCGTTGGAGGCGATCAGGGCGGTAGGCGGGTTCTCGGCATCGAGAATGGTGTTCACGGCCTGCGTCGCTGACTCGTCTGCATCACCGCAGTAGCGAACCCAGGCGGGGTCGATGTCGATGCCGGCGTCGGCCATCGCGCGGTAGTAGCCTTCGACCCGGTCATGGATGGTCGTGATGAGCCCCGCGGGTCGCTCGCCCGTCTCGCCCGAAAGGTTCGCGGTGACCACAATCAACCCGATCTTCGTATGGCCGAGCGCCTGCATGTGCTCGACCGCATCTCGTGTGCCCTGCAGGTTGTCGGCGGTCACACTCGCGATACCGAGAGAATCGAGAGAGCGGTCGAGCAGAGTGACCGGCTTGCCTTTGAGGTCGGCCTTGCTGAGGAATTCGAGCTCATCGACCGAGCTGGGCACCACGATCAGGCCGTCGACCTGCTTCTCGAGCATCACCCGAACCGACGTTCGCTCGGCACGCAGGTCTTCGTTCGTGTTCGTGACCAGCACCTGGTAGTCCTCGAGACGGGCAGATTCGATGACCGATCGCATGGCCAGATCGAACACGCTCAGACCCACTTCGGCGATGATCAGCCCCAGCGTGTGCGTGCTGCCGGCACGCATCGAGCGGGCCAGAACGTTGGGCACGTAGCCCAGTTCGGCTGCGCTCTCAAGCACCCTTGCCCGCGTGGCCGCGTTCACGACTCCGTAGTTGCTGAGGGCCCGTGACGTGGTGGCACGGGAGACGCCTGCATGGTTCGCCACATCAGTGATGGTGGGCAGGGCGCCTTTGGCCGATTGTGTCATTGCGTTTTTCCAGATGGTTTGACAGCGAGGATGAACGGTGTGATGATCATACCCATCATCACCGAGATCGATCTCACCTTATTGTTGAGATCGATCTCATTGCAACTGTCATGATATTCCACGAACCCGCAGCAGCACGGCGAGTATGACGACCGAAGACCGGCCGCCAGCTCGCACTCAAAGGAGAGTCACCGCAATGAAGCGCATCATCCAAACCGTCGGAGCAGTCAGCATTGCAACCTCGTTGCTGCTGGTGGCGTCAGCTTGTAGCAGCACGACAACCGCAACACCCTCGACCCCCGGCGCGAAGTCGCTGACCATTGCTTTTGTCATGGGCGCAGAAGCCGACCCGTTCTTCAAGGCCATGAAGGTCGGCGCGACCGCCGAGACCTCCGCCAACGGCGACAAGCTGATCTGGCAGGGCGATCCCTCGCTCTACTCCCCCGCCACGCAGATTCCGATCGTCGATCAGGTACTGGCGCAGAAGCCCGACTGCCTCGTCCTCATCCCGACAGACCCCGACGCCCTGCAGGCATCAGTGGCCAAGGCCACCGCAGCCAAGATTCCTGTGGTGAACGTCGACACCCACGTCACCGATCTCAGTAACGTTGTGTCATTCATCACGGGTGACAACACCCAGGGCGGCGCTGCCGCGGCAGACCAGATGGCCACCGCCATCGGCTACAAGGCAGGCGGCAGCTACAAGGTCGTGGCCGGCCTCACCTCGGCCACCGCCACCACGAACGTCGACCGCCTCAAGGGCTTCGAAGACCAGCTGGCCGCGAAGTACCCGGGCGTCACCGTCGTCGACACGGCCTACTCGCAGTCGCAGCCCGCGACCGCCAACAGCAACGTCAGCAACTGGTTGACCAAGTACCCCGACCTGGCGGGCATCTTCGCCATCGACGGTACCAACGCCACCGGCGCATCGTCAGCCCTGCAGGCCAAGGGCCTCACGGGCAAGGTCGCCCTGATCGGCTACGACGCCTACAAGACCAATGTCGATCTCATCGCGAAGGGCGTCTTCACCGCTCTCATCGCCCAGAACCCGGCCGAAGAGGCAAAACAGGCCATCGACGCGTGCCAGTCGTTCATTCAGACCGGCAAGTCGAGCATCGCTGCCAAGGTCACGCTGCCCAACATCACCATGAACAAAGACACGTCGGCTGCTGACCTGACGAAGTACACCTACGTTCAGTAGTACCACCCGCTTCATCCCCGCTTCATCCCGTGCGCCGGCGCGGTCACCAATCTGTGCCGGCGCACCCCCCACACTTTCTTCACGAACGGCGTTCAACGACGCGAAAGGCACACTGTGGCACTCACCGAATCACCGGAGCTGGCGCCGGGCGCGAACCCGCGACCGCCGGCCTCACCCGAATCGCACTCCACCCCTCTGTCAGAGCGGCTGACCGGGTTCCTGACCAACCAGCAGACCATCCTTCTCCTTGTTCTCATCGGCATGGTGGTCGTCTTCTCGATCTTGAACCCCATCTTCTTCTCGCTCGACGTGTTCGGCAACGTGCTTCTCGACTGGGGCCCTGTCGCCCTGATCGCCGTCGCTGAGACCTTCGTCATCATCTCCGGCGGCATCGACCTCTCGGTGGGCGCAACCCTCGGCTTCTCTGGCGTCATCGCCGCCTACGCAATGCAGGCCATGACCGCCGCCGGCATGGGCGACAGCATCACCATTCTCTGCGGAACCCTCGTTGCCGCAGCGACCGGCATGTTCGTCGGCTTCGTCAACTCCCTGCTGATCAACCGGCTGCACCTCGTACCCTTCATCGCCACCCTGGCCACCCTCGGCGCCGCTGGCGGCATGTCGATCGTGCTCACGGGCGGCGCACCGGTCGGCGACGGCCCACAGAGCGCAATCGACCTCAGCGTGCCGTGGCTCGGCCCGTTGTCGTGGCCACTCATCGTGGTCATCGTCGTCGTCATCATTGCCGGCCTGTTTCTGCACAAGGCACGGTTCGGTCGCTACACGTACGCCATCGGCTCCAACCCGTTCGCCGCCCTCGCCGCCGGAATCAACGTGAAGCGGCACCTCACCAAGATCTACGTGCTGTCAGGGTTGCTCTCCGGTCTTGCGGGCATGTTCCTCTATATACGACTCGGTTCTGGCGCACCGACCTCTGGTGTCGGTGACGAGCTCGACGCCATCGCTGCGGTGGTCATCGGAGGTGTTGCCCTCGCCGGCGGCATCGGCCGCATGTCGGGCACCGTGCTCGGGTCGCTCATTCTGGCCACGGTCACCAGCGGTCTCATCATCATCGGCGTCGAGCCCAACTGGAAACAGGTTGTCGTCGCCATCCTCATTGCCGCAGCCGTCTCGCTGCAGGCCCTGCGTGCGAACGGAAAACGATCATGACCGACACCAGCGCTCCCCTCTACGAAGTACGCAACATCTCCAAGAGCTACGGCAGCGTGATCGCGCTCGACAACGCCAGCCTCGCCGTACGAGCCGGTGAAGTTGTCGGCCTGGTCGGCGACAACGGTGCCGGCAAGTCGACGCTCGTCAAAGCACTCGCAGGTGCACACCGCCCCGACAGCGGCCAGATCTTTCTCGACGGAATCGAGCGACACTGGGCCAGCCCGCACGAAGCACTGCAGGCCGGCGTCGAAACCCTCTATCAGGAATCGAGCCTCGCGCCGCACCTCTCGGTGAGCGCGAACGTGTTTCTCGGCCGCGAGATCGTGAGCCCCGGGCTGCTGGGCAAACTCGGATTTCTTGCCCAGAAGAAAATGGATGCCGAGGCCCACGCCGACCTCGAACGTGTCGGCATCGCCGTGCCCGCGTCGAACCGACCCGTATCGCAGCTCTCGGGTGGTCAGCGCCAGGCCGTCGCGATCGGGCGCACGGTGTCGTGGGCTCGCAAGGTCATCATCCTCGACGAGCCCACGAACCACCTCGGTGCACGTCAGTCGAAAGAGGTGCTGCAGGTCATCCGTGCGGCCAAGGCCAAAGGGCTCGGCGTGATTTTCATCTCGCACACCCTGCCGCACATTCTCGAAGTGACCGACCGCATCGTGGTTCTGCGACTCGGCAAGATCGTGAAGGATGCCCCCACCTCAGACTTCGATGTCGACACCCTTCTGGGCACCATCACGGGCCTGCTGGTCTGAGCCCCGGGCATCCCGCAACCAAACCAACGGTCCCAGTGCCGGTCCCACCGACCGAGCACTGGGACTGTGCGTTTGTGCGCTCAGGTAACCTGAGGCCATGGAGAGCACTGAGCTGGTC
This sequence comes from Subtercola sp. RTI3, assembly GCF_035018625.1. NCBI lineage: Bacteria > Bacillati > Actinomycetota > Actinomycetes > Micrococcales > Microbacteriaceae > Subtercola > Subtercola sp. RTI3. The sequence goes on from NZ_JASJXO010000008.1 coordinate 66,029, forward strand.
ACGCTTGTGGTGATCGGTGTGGTGCTGGTCATCGGAGTCGTCTCGTTTTTAGCGAGCCGCATCGGGGTCGCTGCCCCACTGGCACTCACCGTTGTCGGGGTCGGAGTGGGTGCCGTTCCCGCGATTCCCCACTTCGAGGTCGAACCCTCTCTCGTCTTGACCGTGATCCTGCCACCGCTTCTGTATGCGGCGGCCAGGCAAGTGCCGTTCGTCGACTTCCGCCGGAACCTTCGGGTGATCGGGTTTCTCGCCATTGTGCTGGTTGTGGTGTCGGCCGTGCTGGTCGGAGTGCTGGTTCACCTGCTCTGGATGACCGTTCCCCTGGCACTCGCGATTGCATTGGGGGCGGTCGTCGCACCTCCCGATGCGGTCGCCGCCACAAGTTTGGGCAAGCGCCTGGGGTTGCCCCCGCGCATCGTCACGATTCTCGAAGGCGAGGGGCTCGTCAACGACGCGACCGCACTCGTGCTGCTGTCGACCATGCTTGCGATCGTGACCACGACGGTGGCGTCGCCGAGCGGCTGGATGATCACGATCACGTTCATCTGGGCCGTTGTCGGCGCTGTGCTGATCGGCGGCATTCTCGGGGCCGTTGCTGTGGCGCTTCGCCGCCGCATCACCGATCCGGTTCTCGATGCTGCCATCTCGCTCGTCATACCCTTCGTGGCCTACCTCGCCGGTGAGTTCTGCCACGCTTCAGGAGTCGTTGCAGTGGTTGTCGCGGGAATCCTGGTCGGCAACCAGGGGGCGTACCGCATTCGCGCCTCCTTCCGGCTCGCAGAATCGGGTACCTGGCGTATCGTCACGCTGCTGGTCGAGAACGCGGTGTTTCTCTTCATGGGTTTTCAGCTCTGGCCCATCGTCAATGCCGTGGCGGGTTCGAACGAACTGTTCGGCACCCTGGGGGTTGCCGGGCTCGTGATCGTGCTGCTCATCGGCGTACGCTTCGCCGCAATGCCACCACTGCTCTCCACGATTCGCAAGCGGTACCGAAAGCGTGTTGCGCGGGCAGATCAGACCAAGGGGCGTTTCGACGATGTGACCGAGGAGGACTTTCAGCGGCGTGCCGCGAACTTCAGGCAGCTCGGCATCACGCAGTCCCCCTTTCGGAGCTTCACGCGCGGCGTTCGCGCACGATTCGGCCTTGTCACGAAGAAAGACAGCTCGGCCCGAGATCGTATCGTCGCCCAGCTGGCAGAACTCGAGAAGAATCCCCCGCCAGTGCCCGTCGAAATCGACGCGACCGCGCGGGCGCGCTTCTCCACGACCTTTCAGAACTTTCGAAAGCGCCTCGACCAACAGAACAACGACCTCACCGCAGAGCGCGACCAGGCGCTCGGCTGGCGCGACGGGGTTGTTCTCGGGCTTTCCGGCATGCGCGGTGTGGTGACCGTGGCGGCCGTGCAGACCATCCCTGACGGCCAGCCCATGCGTGAATCCCTGGTACTCATCGCGTTCGCCGTTGCTATCGTCACACTGGTGGCCCAGGGCCTTCTGCTGCCGCCGGTTGTTCGCCGACTGCGGCCCGCGAAAGATGCGCCCGGAAGCGAGCGGGCCGAGCTGTATGAATTGCGTAAGCTCATGAAAGACGCCGGCGACACAGCCGTCGCGTCCGCTGTCACCGCCGCCGAAGCATCCGGAACCCCCCTTCAGGAGGGCGTGCTGCACGAGGTGAACGCACAAGCCGAGATGTGGATGGGCCGCCTCGAGGTCTGGGCGAATGCCGATCTCTCTGACGAAGCGAACGAGGTCGTGCAGTTTCAGCAGCTGCGCCGCGTGCAACTCGTCGCCGAACGCGACGCCCTTCGTGATGCTTACGAGCGCGGAGCATTCTCCTCCGAAACGATTGACGTGCTGCGTGCCGCACTCGATTCAGAGGAGATCTCACTCGACGCCGTCGACAGTCGCGCCGCAGAAGCGTGAACCCTGCGACGTGACTGTGACGTTACCGTGGCGTGCCTGCGGCGTGCCGGCTCAGTGACCGGAGAGCAGGCTGAGAACCTCGTCGTGAGACCCACGAGCCTCTGCGAAACGCAGAAAATTGACGTTCTCCACGAGAATCTCGTCGGCTTCTGGTTGCGCCTCGAGAATCGCCATGACTTCGGTGAGAAAGTCGTTCAGAGGCATTGCGTTTGCCGACTCTTCTTGACCCATCAGGGCGGTTTGAACGGCGGGTGGCACGAGCTCAATCACCTGAATGCTGGTTGCGGCCAGCTGCACCCGAAGGCTCTGTGTGAACGAGTGGATGGCCGCTTTCGTTGCGCTGTAGGTGGGCGTGAAAGGCAACGGCACGAACGCGAGTCCGGATGACACTGTCATGATCGTTGCCTCGTCTTGGCCGGCCAGAAACTCGGTGAACGCGGCGATCAGGCGGATGGGGCCCAACAGGTTGGTGTGCACCGTACTCTCGGCAGTCGCGAGAAAATCGGCGGTGTTCAGGTTTTCGGGCAGCATGATGCCGGCAACGGTGATCACGACGTTCGTCTGCGGAAACCGCTTCTGAACGTCAGCTGCAGTGGAGGTGATCGATGACGCATCGGCTGTATCGATGACGACGGTATGGATGCCCGGGTTCTCCCGAGCGATCTGCTCGAGAAGCGCTTGCCTACGACCGCCGATGATGACGGTGTTTCCCGCTCGGTGAAAACGCAGAGCGAGTCCGAGGCCGATGCCAGAGGTGGCACCGGGTATGAAGATGGTGTTTGCGGTGAGTTTCATGAGATGTACGCCGTTCAGATCGTTGTGGTCCATTTGTTGATGACTCCACTACAACGCAAGTGAAATGAGCGAACAAGGACGCGCTTATCCACTGAATGAGAAGTCGTGGCTCAGAACCGCTTGTTCTGTGAGACTCAAGGTGTGAATAGCCCCGAATTGGCCAGTTTTCTGCGTACGCGCAGAGAGGCGCTGCAACCAGAAGACGTCGGATTGTCGCGGGGGCCCAGAAGACGAGCCAACGGATTGCGACGAGAAGAGGTCGCCGAGCTTGCGGGCATGTCGACCGACTATTACGCCCGCCTCGAGCGAAGCAACGCCCCCGCGCCCTCAGAGCAGATGGTCGGAGCGATTGCGCGGGCACTTCGCCTGTCGCTCACCGAACGCGATCACCTGTTTCACCTGACCGGCCACACGACGCCGACACGTGCCCAGCGGGGCGATCACATCAATCCCGGCTTGATGCGCGTGCTCGACCGGCTTCACGATACGCCTGCACAGGTCATGAACAGCATGGGTGAGACGCTCGCGCAGACCCCGTTGGCCGTTGCGCTGCTCGGCGAACAGACGCAGTTCCACGGTGATCGGCGAAGCAATCTCTACCGTTGGTTCACCGAACCCGAGAGCCGCCAGATCTACCCCGAACGCGATCATGAACGCCTCGGCCGCGTCTTCGTTGCCCAACACCGCGGCGTCGTCACGCAGCAGGGGTCGACCTCGCGCGCGGCAGCTCTTGCGCGACGGCTGACCGAGCAGAGCCCCGAATTTGCGGCTATCTGGGCTGACCACGAAGTCGGGCTCCTGCATTCCGATGACAAGTGGTTTGTGCATCCGGAAGTCGGCGAGCTCAGCCTCAACTGCCAGGTGTTGCTCGACCCCGACCAAGAACAGTGCCTCTTGATCTTCACCGCGAAACCGGGCACAGACAGCTACGAACGCCTGCACCTTCTGAGCGTCATCGGAGCGCTTCAACTGCACCAGTCGGCCGCGCTCGAGTGACGTATCGACCAGTGACGATCATGCCGAAATTACGCAGCTGCACACCGTCAGCGTCACCGTCACCTTCTCAGACGTTCGTGTGACCTCGACCCGGTCGCCGGAGGCCGAGCACAATCAGTACGATGCCGACCACGGCAACAACGACACCGATGTACAGCCACATGCGGTCACCGGTCATCGAGCTGCCGGGGATCAGGTTGGCACCCTGCCCCGCGAACACCACGCCCACGACGAGAGCGATCACGCCGACAACCACCAGAACCATTCGACCAACGCGTGAATTCATGGACTCAACTTACCCTCAGGGTGCACGATAGCGGTGTGAAATCGATCGACTGGATCGAAACGGTCGCGAACGGCGAGTACCGCCTCGATGGTGGCATCGAGGAGCATGGGCTCACCATGCCGACTATTGCGATGACGGCTAACGCGACGAGAGAACAGCTGCGATTTCGGCACTGACGCGTTCGTGATCGAACGGCGCGAATCTGAGCGTGACAGCCACACGAGTACTCAGCGCAGCGAAGAGGGCCACTGTAGCGAGAAGTGCTCTCTCCGAGTCGTCTGAGTCGAAGCGGGCCCAGCATTTCTCGAGAGCATCCTGAACACCGCGATCCATCCACTGCCTCATGCCCGACCCGAGAAAACGAACGTCGAACTCGAGCCCATACCGGGCGCGATGATCCCACTCGATCATGACAAGCAGTGAGTGTTTGAGGTCGCGATCACGAATCTTGCTCGACCACGGCTCATCTCGGGCGATGGCTTTCGCGCACATGAGTGCAGCCGCGTACGCCCAATTCAGTCGTTCGTCGAAATCTGATTCACTCGGGTGGAGACCGATCACCTCATCTGGCTCAGGGTGCGCCGCCGCGTTGTCTTTGTCAAGAAGAACGGTGAATGGGCGCTGCCGTGGCACTTCGCTGATGGCAGCGGCGGGAATGACGGTCAGGTCGAGCTTTCCGCCGACGTAGTAGACGAGACGAGACGGGTACCAGCCAGGCATGTCAAGACGCTCGACGACGAGAACCTCTCCCAGACGAGCCCACCAGGAGTCATCCGAAAGAAGCGACGCAGGATCTGTTGTGTAAATCTCCGCGTCGCGGTCGGATAGCGGGTGCGTCTCTCCGGTCGATCCCGAGCCCGTCAGAATCACGCCGCGCACAACGGCGTTCTTCAGCGCCCATTCGACGAGTTGCTCGATCGCGTTGTCATAATCCACGAGCCCACTGTGTCACGCAGAAGCGACCGGGCGGAGCGGAACCCCACCTTGTTCCGCAATTCCACCCCTCTCTACTCCCGATACGGGTCGGCGATCCCGACGTAGCGGGTTTCGAGGTACTCCTCGATGCCCTCGATGCCCCCCTCCCGACCGGTGCCCGACTGCTTCACCCCGCCGAAGGGAGCTGCGGGGTTCGACACGATTCCCGTGTTCAGGCCGAACATGCCCACCTCGAGCTCTTCGGCGAGCCGAAGCCCGCGGTTCAGGTCACGCGTGAACGCGTAGGCGACGAGCCCGAATTCGGTGTCATTGGCCAGCCGCACCGCCTCTTCCTCGGTGTCGAACGTGACTATCGGTGCAACCGGGCCGAAGATCTCCTGGCTCAGGATGCGCGCGCCCGCCGGCACGTCAGTGAGCACTGTCGGCTCATAGAAGTAGCCCGCTCCCTGCACCACCCGCCCCCCGAGCGCCAGCGTCGCCCCCTCGGCGACGGCAGAGGTGACCAGTTCGTGCACCTTCTGGCGCGTGGATTCGTCGACCAGCGGGCCGATCTTCGATGCCGGGTCGGTGCCCCGCGCGATGGTGTGCGCCGCCATTCGCTCGGTGAGACGGCGGGAGAATTCCCCCGCCACTCCCCTCTGCACCAGAATTCGGTTCGCCGCCGTGCAGGCTTCCCCTCCGTTGCGGAGCTTGGCGAGCATGGCACCGTCGACCGCCTTGTCGAGGTCGGCATCGTCGAAGACCAGGAGCGGCGCGTTGCCACCGAGCTCCATCGACACGCGGAGAACCTGCTGTGCCGCGTCGGCGATCAGCCGTCGGCCCACCTCTGTCGAGCCGGTGAATGAGAGCTTGCGCAGCCGGGAATCTGCAATCAGAGGCCCGGTCACAGCACCGGCACGGGTCGTCTGAATCACGTTCAGCACCCCGTCGGGCAGGCCCGCTTCGCTGAGCACCTGGGCGAACAGCAGTGCGGTGAGGGGCGTCAGCGCAGCGGGTTTCAGTACCATCGTGCAGCCGGCGGCGATCGCCGGAGCAATCTTTCTCGTGGCCATCGCGAGCGGAAAGTTCCACGGAGTGATGAACAGGCTGGGGCCCACCGGCCGCTTCATGACGAGCAGACGGCTGTTGCCATCGGGCGCCATGGCGAAGCGCCCGGCGATTCGAGCGGTCTCCTCTGAGAACCACCGCAGAAATTCGGCGCCGTACGCGACTTCGCCGCGCGACTCGGCGAGCGGCTTGCCCATCTCCAGCGTCATCAGCAGTGCAAAGTCATCAGAACGCGCCGTGACCGCCTCGAATGCGCGCCTCAGAATCTCGGCACGCTCCCGAGGGGCTGTGCGTGCCCACGCGCGTTGCGCACCGACAGCCGCATCGAGGGCGGCGGCCCCGTCAGCGGGTGTGGCGCTGGCGATGGTGAGCAAGGCATCACCGGTCGACGGGTCGATCACGTCGAAGGTGCCGCCGTCGCTGGCCGGGCGCCAGACACCGTCGATGAGCAGACCCGTAGGCAGCGACGCGAGCAGCGCCCGCTCGTCGGCGGGAGTCGGGTTGGCCGAAACGATGCTCACAGTGCTGCCTCCAGAATCGCGACGATGTCGCCGACGGTGGGTTCGATGGGGTTGTTGATGGTGACGGCATCGGCAAGCGTGTCGTCGGCGAGCGATGCAAGATCTTTCTCCGTGACGCCGAATCCCGACAGCGTGGCCGTCATGCCCACCGCGCGGGCCAACGATGCGATAGCGGCGATGGCCGCGTCGGCGTTCTCGGCCACGGATGCCCGGCTGTCGCCCACGCCCAGGGCGAAAGCCACCCGGGCCAACCGTTCTTCGCGCGCCGAGCGGTTGAACCGCAGCACGCGCTCGATCACGATGCAGAGTGCGAGGCCGTGCGGAATGTTGAACCGGCCGCCCAGCGGGTGGGCGATGCCGTGCACCAGCCCCAGGCCGGTGTGCGAGAAGCCGACGCCGGCGATGTGCGACGCGAGCAACAACTGTGAACGCGCTTCGATGTCGCTCCCGTCGCTGACCGCCCGCGGCAGAAACTCTGCAACCGTCGAGATGACCTGCAGAGCGATGCCATCGCTGTAGGGGTTGGGCTGTCGTGACAGGTACGACTCGAGTGAGTGGGTGAGGGCATCCATACCGGTCGCCGCCGTCGCCGAGGCGGGCAGGCCCACCGTGAGGTCAGGGTCGAGCACAGCTGCACGCGCGAGTGCACTCGACGAGCCCACGTAGAACTTGCGATGCTGCACGACGTCGGTGACGACGCCGAAGGCATTGACCTCGGCGCCGGTGCCGGCCGTCGTGGGCACCGCCACGATCGGCAGTGCCGCAACCGCGAAGTCACTGCGGTAGTCGAGTTCGATACCGCGGTTGGTATTCACGGCCCCGAGGGCGATGCCCTTCGCCGCATCCATCGACGAGCCTCCGCCGACCGCCACCAGGGCGCCGACACCGGTGTCGCGAGCGATATCGCTCCCTTCGTCGACCGAGGTGGTGGTCGGGTTCGGGGTCACGCCGCCGTAGACCGACACGGCGATTCCGGCGGCTTCGAGTGACGCGCGAACGGCTGCCACGACCGGCGATGCCGCGAGAAATGCGTCGGTGACGATGAGCGCGCTCGTTGCCCCCGTAGCGGCGGTCACCCGACCGACCTCCAAGACCCGCCCGCGGCCGAAGTAGGCAAACGGCTTCGGGTCGAGATCGAGGTTCATGTCGCTGAGCGCGACGTTCTGGGCCGGAAGGATGCTCATGCGAACACCTGCTCGCCCACGGTCGCCGGCGCGCGGCGCAGCTCGACACCGATCAGGTCTTCGTAGAGCTTCACCGGAGTCATCTCACCGGCCCGGTCGCCGTACTGGGCTTTGGCCCGACGGTAGATCTGTTCGACGAGCCCCGATAGCTCGGCGGGAACCCCCACCGAACGGGCAAGATCGATCGACAACCCCAGGTCTTTGCAGGCCAGCGCGATGGCGAAGCCCTCGTCGTAGTCGCCGTGATCGAGGATGCCCAGCACATCATTCTCTACAAAGTTGCTGTTCGCCGGGCTCGCGATGAGCGATTGGCGCAGCACCTCGAGGTCGACCCCGGCCTTGACCCCGATGGCCAGCACTTCGGCCGTGGCCACGAGGTGCGAGAACCAGAGCTGGTTGATCATCAGTTTGACGGCGTACCCCGCACCGGCCTTCCCGACATGCAGAATCCGCTCAGGGTCGCCCATCGCCTCGAAAATCGGTCGCAGGCGCTGCAGGTCGCTCGCCTCGCCGCCGACGAAGATCTGCAGCATGCCGTTGGAAGCACCCACCGACATGCCCGAGACGGGAGCGTCGACGATGTGCAGACCCCGGTCTGGGTGGTCTGCCCGTACCCGGTTGGCCACCTCGGGCACTGACGTCGACATGTCGATCCAAGTACCTCCGTCACGAATGCCGGCCAGGATGCCGTCGAGACCGTTCACAACGGCATCGACGTGTCGCGGGGTGGGCAGCATCGTGATGACCACGTCGCTGGCCGCCGCCACCTCCGCGGGTGTGTCAGCCCAGATCGCGCCGCCCTCGAGCAGCTCTGCTGCGGCTTCCCGGCGGATGTCGTTCACAATGAGCGCGAAGCCCGACTTCTGCAGGTTGCGGGTCATGCCCGAGCCCATATTGCCCAGGCCGATGAAACCGACCGTGGTCGGTTGGCTGTTCGTCATTTCTCTCACTCTTTCGTGGTGCTGGCTGAATCGAGGCTGATCCAGGTTGTTTTCAGTGCGGTGTACGAGTCGAAGGCGTGCAGTGAGCGGTCGCGGCCAGAGCCCGACTGCTTGACGCCTCCGAATGGGGTGATGACGTCGGCGACGTCGAAGGTGTTCACCCAGACCGTTCCGGCACGCAGGTCGCGCGCCGCACGGTGGGCTGTCGTGAGGTCTTGGGTCCACACGCTCGCGGCGAGGCCGTACGCGCTCTCGTTCGCGACTCGAATGCCCTCTGCCGCACCGTGCACGGTCGTGACAGAGAGAGCCGGCCCGAAAATCTCTTCCTGCCCGATGCGACCGGCGTTGTCGACACCGTCGAACACCGTCGGTTCGACGTAGAACCCGTCGCCCAACCCGTCGGGGCGAACCCGTTCTCCGCCGTGCACCACAGCGCCCTCGGCGCGTGCGATGGCGGTGTACGCCAGTACACGATCGAGTTGCACTTCGCTCGCAATGGATCCGACCTGGGTCGATTCGTCGAGCGGATCGCCCAGAACCAGTGAGCGACCAACGGCGATGACCTTCTCGACGAGCTCATCGTGCACCAGGGCATCCACAATCAACCGGCTGCCCCCGTGGCAGGTCTGCCCCGCGTTGTAGAAGATTCCCCACGCGATGGCTGAGGCGCAGGCGTCGAGGTCGGCGACGTCGGCCAGCACCACCTGGGCTGATTTACCGCCCAATTCGAGCGAAACCTGTTTACCGTTCGACTCCCCCGCGTACGTGAGAAAACCTTTGCCCACCGCGGGCGATCCCGTGAACGCGATCTTGTCGACCAGTGGATGCCGGCCCAACGCCTGACCGGCCACCCGCCCCACACCGGGCACGACCTGAAGCACGCCTGCCGGCAACCCCGCCTCACTGGCGAGTTCGGCGAGTTTCAGGGCCGACAGGCTGGTCAGTTCGGCTGGCTTCAGAACAACCGAGTTGCCGGCGGCGAGCGAGGGTGCGATCTTCCAGGCCGTGATGATGAGCGGGTAGTTCCATGGAACAACCGCACCGATCACGCCGAGCGGTTCGCGTCTGATCAGGGCGAGCGCGTTCTCGGGCGTGGGCGCAATTTCGTCGTACACCTTGTCGAGCGCCTCCGCGTACCAGCGCACGGTTCGCGCCGCGGTCGGCACATCGACAGCCCTGGCATCGCCGATGGGGTGCCCCGAGTCGACGGCTTCGAGCAGGGCCAGCTCGTCGAGATTCTCGAGCATCAGGTCGGCGAGCCGGAACAGAACGGCCTGCCTCGTTCGGCGGTCGGCCCGCGACCATACGCCGCTGTCGAATGCGGCGGCGGCGCCGCGTACAGCGCGGTCGACGTCAGCATCGCCCGCCGAACTGACCCGGGCGAACACGTGGCCGTCGCGGGGTGAGATCGTGTCGAAGGTTGCTTCGTCAGCGGCGGCGCAGAATTCCCCTCCGATGAAGAGTCGTGTTTCGGGCGCCAGGGCGGCGGCGGCTGAGATCCAGTCGGTCATCTTCTCTTTCGTTTCGTTTCGTGTGTGTCGCGTGCGGAGCGCCGGGTCACACGGTGAAGCGTTCGACGGCAGCCCAGTCGATCACAGCGCCGAGACCGGCTGCCTCTGGCACCACCAAGTCACCCTGGGCATCGATCATCAGCGGCTGCATGAAGAAGTCTCGCCGCTCTGGTGTCCACCCCGGTGGGTCGAACGGAAACTCGATGTACGGGCCCGCATCGACACCCGCAGCGACGTGCAGGTTGGCGAGCAGCCCGAGGCCGTTGCTCCAGGTGTGAGGCGTGAACAGGCGGTGCCGCAGATTCGCAGACTCGGCCACCTGGCGAGCGCGATACATGCCCACCGCCAGCGCGACATCGGGCTGGTAGATGTCGAACGCATCCTGCTCGATGAGCGACATGATCTCGGGCAGCGAGCGAACCATCTCGCCGCCGGAGATCTGGATGCCCGTCTGCGACCGTACCCGTCTGGCCCCCGCCACATCGACCTGAGGCAGAGGTTCTTCGAGCCACAGCACCCCGAGTTCGGCGAGTTGCGACGCGACACGCTGCACCTGTGCCAAGGGAAGCGCTGCTTCGATGTCGCCCGACATGCGCCACATCTGGTTGAGGTCGACCATCAGGTCGAAGTCGTCGCCTACCGCCTCGCGGGTTCGGCGAACCGTCTCGATTCCCTCGGCCAGCCGGCCCCGCGCAATGCGGATCTTCATGGCGCGAAAACCGAGTTCACGAGCGGCGAGCGCGGATTCCGCCCGCTCGCCCGCGGGCCTCAGTTCGCCAGAAGAGGCGTAGGCCGGCAGCCGATCCCGGGCTCCGCCGAACAGAACGCTCACGGGCAGGCCGGCGACCTGCCCGATGATGTCCCAGAGCGCAGCCTCCAGCGGCCAGTAACGGCCGCCGTGGAAGTTGATCGTCTCGATGCGGCGAACCTGGTTGATGATCTGCAGCGGATCAGTGCCGATGAAGAGGTCGCGGTAGCTCTCGAACCCGTCCATCGTGTCGCCGGAACCAACGCCCGTCACGCCCTCGTCAGTGTGCACCTCCACGAGCGTCGCAGCGAAGTTGCGGCGCGGCTGCGGGTCCCATGCCGCGTTGAAGGGCGGCGTCAGTGGCAGATTCAGCCGAGTGAGGCGAATGTCGGTGATCTTCATACGACGGCCGCCTTCGGAGTGTAGAACGGGTTCGACGCGGAGTTTCGAGCGGCGATGACGTGCTGTGTCTCCGGCAGCAGCCGGATGCCGTTCTCCAACGCAGTGCGAACCGAGAGTCGGTTGTTCTCGTAGACCGCTTCTGCGTCGTCTGCCGCCGGATTGACCCACACCGCCGCGATGATGACGTGGGTGTCTGCCTGCTGCAGGGTGATGATGCCGTCGGCCAACGCATCCGCCACACCGGCTGCGATGCCGGCCTGCGCCGGGCCCCAGACAAGGAGGCCGTGCTCGTCGGAGGCGGGCGCCGCCTTGGTCACGAACAGCGTCAACGGTTTGACCGGGAGCGACGGGCGTAACACTGTGACAAAGGGAACGTGACCGGCGCTGGGGCTTGCCAGGGAGGTGGCCCATGCGACGCCCGCCGGGCCGTCACGATGCCCGAACACGGTGTTGACGTGTGCGGCATTCACCCCGTCGCCGATGAAACTCTCACCCAGACTCATGGGTTGCTGCATCAGATGAGGCCCTGCTCTGTGAGCCACTGCTTCGCGATGTCGGCGGGGTCGTCTCCATCGACATCTGCCTTGGCGTTCAGCTTCTGCATCTCTTCAGTGGTGAGCTTCGGAGCGATGAGGGCAATGACAGCAGCCATGCCGGGGTACTTGTCGAGGGTCGCCTGCTTCACGGTGAAAGCACCCTGGTAGACGGGGAAGAACGATTTGTCGTCTTGCATCACGGTCAGGCCAAGAGCAGGAATACGACCGTCGGTCTGAAAGACCTCACCGAAATTGCAGGTGTCGCCTTTCTGCGTGGTCGTGTAGATGACTCCGGTGTCGAGCAGAGCCACATTCGAGTCAGGAACACTCTGCAGGCCATACGCCTTCTTGACGCCCGGCCAGCCGTCGTCACGCGTCGAGAATTCGCTCTCGATACAGAACGTCTGCTCAGAAAGGGGCAACTTCGCGATGTCGCTGAGCTTTGTCACGCCGAGCGATTTGGCCTTGTCAGAGCGAATGGCGAAGGCATACGTGTTGTTGAGCGGCGCCGGGTCGAGCCAGGCGATGCCGTTGGCCGCGTCGGCTTTCTTGGTTGCCGCGAACTGTGCTTCGACACCCTGCACGGGAACGGTGTTGTTGTTGTAGGTGATCCACGACGTTCCGGTGTACTCCCAGTAGCCGAGAAACTGATCGCTCACCAGAGCAGCACGAACATTGGCCGAGCCCACCACGCTGGTGTTGGCTTTTGTCGAGGCGCCGTGGGCATTGAAGAGCTGGCTCGTGATGTTCGCCAGAATGTACTGTTCAGAGAAGTCCTTCGCTCCGATCTCACCGGTGAGGCCGGCCAGTTCTGAGCCTTTGCCCGATGACGAAGCAGCGCTGCTTCCGCCACCCGCGCAGGCACTCAGGGCGAGGGCTCCGACGGCCAGTACAGCCAGCAGTGCGGTGGTTCTTGTCTTGTTCATGGTGCTCTTTCTGTATGGGGTGAAGCTGTGTGGGGTGAAACTGTGGGGGTGAATCAGTGGGTCAGACGCCTTTAGGGCGGAGTACGTCTTCGGCGATGCTGGCGAGCCAGTCGATGAGCAGGGCGATGCAGGAGACGATCACGGCACCGGCGATCAGCACAGGAAACCGCTGGAGTTTCAGGCCGTTGACGATCATGTCGCCGAGGCCTCCGGCGTTGATGAAGGTGGCGACAGTCGCCACCCCCACGCAGAACACCAGCGAGGTGCGCAGGCCCGCCAGAATCACGGGCACGGCCAGCGGAAGCTCGATGCGCAGCAACACCTGATTCGGGGTCATGCCCATCCCCCGAGCCGACTCGGTGACATGCGCGTCGATCTGAGAAAGGCCGACCATCGTGTTGCGGAGCACGGGCAGAAACGAATATGCAACGAGCGCGATCAACGCGGTCTGAAAACCGATCTGCCAGATGATCGCGAGCAGAATGATGAACCCGATGGCCGGAGTGGCCTGCCCGATGTTCGCGATGGTGAGGATCGCGCCGCGCAGCACCCGTGATCGGGTACGGCTCGCCACGATTCCGGCGGGGATCGCCAGCACGGCCACCAGTGCCGACGCTACAAAGGTGAGCACGAGGTGTTCCCGCGTGCGCAACAGAATGTAGTCCCAGTTGAGCGTTCGCTGCATGATGGAGTCGAGGGTCAAGTTCGCCACCCACAAGTACAGAGCAAGTAGCACCACCGCGACCACGATCGGCGTGGCCACGCGGCGCGGGCTCCAGAACCGGGCGCGCCTGGCCTGCGGATCAACCAGAGCGGCCGTTGTGTCGCTCTCGAGTACCACGGCGAGTGTCATGAGCGCTCTCCGGCAGCGGGCGCGTCGAGGGCTGCGGCGCCGGCTCCCAGCGCGGCAGAGACCTGCGCTACGGAGATCGACGCCACTGTGCGCCCCCCGATTGCGGTGACGGCGATGGCCGGCAGCCCTGTCAGCATGAGCAGGTCGAGGGCATCGCGCAGCGAGTCGCCTTCGTCGACCGAGGCATCACCCCGGGCATCCGATGCCCTCCCCAACTCGGCGTCGCCCACCGTGATGAGGCCGAGCCTCTTCAGTGCAGCACCCCGCCCGATGAACGAGGCGACGTAGGCGTTCGCCGGTGACGCGAGAATGTTCTCGGGGGTGTCGAACTGCTCGATTTTCGACTTCTCGCTCAGCACGGCGATGCGGTCACCCAGACGCACAGCTTCATCGAAGTCGTGAGTCACGAAGATGATCGTCTTGCCGATACTCTCCTGCAGGCGCAGAAACTCGAGCTGCAACTTCTCGCGGGTAATGGGGTCGGTCGCGCCGAACGGCTCGTCCATGAGCATCACCGGCGGGTCGGCGGCGAGCGCACGAGCAACCCCGACACGCTGCTGCTGGCCGCCCGACAGCTGCTTGGGGTACCTGTCGGCGAACTCGCGCGGGTCGAGCTGCACCACCGAGAGCAGTTCGTCGACTCGGTTTCGCGTCTTCTCCTTCGACCAGCCCAGCAGCTTCGGCACCACAGCAATGTTCTCGGCAATGCTCATGTGCGGAAAGAGGCCGATCTGCTGAATCACATAGCCGATGTGGCGCCGCAGCTCGTTTGGGTTGAGTGAGAGAACGTCTCTGCCGTCGATGGTGATGGTGCCGGAGGTCGGTTCGATGATGCGGTTGATCATCTTCATCGTGGTCGTCTTGCCGCAGCCCGACGGGCCGACGAACATGATGAGCTCGCCGGGCTCGACGTTCATCGAGAAGTTCTCGACCGCCGCAACCGACTGGTCGGCGTACACCTTGTTCACGTCACGCAGTTCGATGTGGGCACCGCTGGTATTGCGAACGGTCGTGATGCTCGTTGTGGTGTGGATGGTCTTCTCGGTCGCCGTGCCGCCGAGCATCCGGTTGCTGCCAGTGTCTGTCGTAGCGTCGGTCATGTCAGGCCCTCAGCCCCTTCGAGGTCGTGTATTTCGTGATGATGGTGAACAGGCCGTCGACGATGAGGGCCAGAACGATGACGCCGAGTGTGCCGGTGAGGGCGAAGTTCAGTGCGTTCTTCGAGCCGAGCGAGCTGAGGCCCTGAAAGATCATCTGGCCAAGGCCCGGGCCGCCGACGTACGCGCCGATGGCAGCGATGCCGATCGTGAGTTGTGCAGCCACGCGCACGCCGGTGACGATGACGGGCCACGCCATGGGCAGCTGGATGCGCAGCAGCACGGTGGGCGGGCTCATACCCATTCCCTTGGCCGACTCCATAATGGCGGGCGACACTTCGCGAAGACCCACAACGGTGTTGCGGATGATCGGAAGCAGCGAGTAGAGAGTCAAGCCGATCAGCGTGGGCGTCCAGCCCAGGCCGAACAGCGGAATCATGGCGGCGAGCAGCGCCAGCGAGGGAATCGTGAGAACGACAGCGGCGCTGGTGACGGCGAGCGAACGGCCGACTGGCCTGTTCCACACCAGGAGGCCCACTCCTACGCCCACAATGGTGGCCAGGAGAAGGGCGATGGCGACGACGAGCAGATGTTCGCCGATCAGACTGAGTATGTCGTCGTGGCGTTTGGCCCAGAAGGCCAGGAGGCCCGAGAGATCGAATCCGGTCACAGAACGTTCGTCTCCTTTGCTCTTCGTTGAGTAGTGCTTCAGCCCGAGGCTCGGGGTGAAGTGCGACAAAAGTGACCATATGGGCTGAGTGTCCTTTTGCGCAACTACTGTTGTGTATATGGCAACTACCCGTTAGTGTTGCGGCATGGATTCGCCTACAGCACCACGCCGAAACTCCGCTGGTCTCCGCCGTGACCTCGAGTTGCTCGAGACCCTGGGCTCGCCCGAGTCGGAGGCCAACGGGGGCCTCGGCGTGGTTCGTATCGCGGAGATCGTGGGCCGAGACAAAGGCCAGGTGTCACGCACTCTCGCGACTCTGGCCGATGCGGGCCTCGTTGCTCGCGACCAATCGACCCTGAACTACCGGCTCGGCTATCAGCTCTACGCGCTCGCGGCCCGCACGCTCGAATCCCGACTCGTGCGTGAGGCGCTGCCATTCCTTCGCCGAGTTGTCACCGCGACCCATGAAACTGCGCATTTGTGCGTGCTGCGAGGCGACAACGTACTCACACTCAGCAGCCAGCTGAGCGAGTATGCCTTTAGAGGCATAGGTTGGGAGGGGGTCAGTGTCGCCGCGTGGATGACATCGTCTGGCCGCGTACTCATCAGCGATCGAAGCGAGGCTGACGTCAGGGACTGGTATGACCGGCACGGCCACGATCGTCCTGTCACCGGGCCCGTTGCTCCCGTGTCGCTCGCCGCCGATCGCTCGGCCACCGCGTCTGTTCCGCTCTCCGATGAGGGCATCCCCTCGCCCAGCACCGAGACCGGCACTCCCCTCATTACCGACTTCGACAGCTTCATCAGCGAAATCACGCGCATTCGCGAGCGCGGGTACGCCACTGTCGATGAGGAATTCGAGATGGGTGTCGTCGGAGTCTCTGCGCCGGTCTTCGACTTTCGCGGCAACATCGTTGCTGCCATCAACGTCAGCGCGCCGAAAGCTCGGCTGGGGCGACACCTCGATGCGGTGGGAGAGCTCGTCGCCAGTATCGCTGCAGATCTCTCACTGCAACTCGGCGCAGGCTCGGCTCAGACGAGCACGTTCGGCGCCGGCGAGTGAACCTGGCCGGCGATCTTCGCGAAAGCGACCTCCATTGAACCAGTCACTGGCGCCGGCGCCGGCAGCAACTACGTGCTGATCATTCTGATGGGCAAGCATCGGGTGCGCACATTGAATCGCCGGCCCTCGTTCAAACCTCCGCCGTATTTGCCGCCGTCTGAGCGAGGCCGACGATTCGGCGTAGCCGTAGCTGCGGCGGAAAACACGCGCGCTGGTAACAGACCAGAGGCCGGACTCCCGCAGGATTCCGGCCTTCTTGTGTCGGGCTGACAGGATTTGAACCTGCGACCCCTTGACCCCCAGTCAAGTGCGCTACCAAGCTGCGCCACAGCCCGTGACAACCTGTTTATATTAGCCCAGATTCGGCAGCGCCGCGAACCACGGGCGCCGCTCGCGCGCGTCGCGGGGTACCGAGGCGGGGTGCAAAAGCAGCTCAGCCCACGTAGACCTCGGTGATGGTGGGCGCACCCGCGGGAACCGACAGCACAACGATGGCGTCACCGGCCTCGATCTCCCCCGCGGTCACCACGCGCAGGTAGGCACCGAGCCGGCGCGCGTCGGAGAAGCGTTTGACCCAGCCCCGGGCATCCGGGCCGCCCACCCAGCGGGCAAAGGTGGCGCAGGGCGAACGCGGCGAAGTCACTTCGACCACGACGCGCTCACCGATCTGCCAGCGCTCCCCCACGCGTGCTCCCGAAATGTCAACACCGCTGACGCGCAGGTTCTCGCCGAACCAGCCAGCAGCGAGGGGGCGGTTCAACTCGCGCTGCCAGTAGTCGGCGTCTTCTTGGGCGTAGACGTACAGGGCCTTGGCTTCGCCGCCGTGGTGATTACGACTGGCCTGAACATCGGCGTGCAGGCCGAGCTTTCGCACGCGAACCGGGCCCTCAACGGGGCGTTTGTCGATGGCCGTGGTTCCGACCGATCCGGCGTCGGCGATCAGCTGGTGCACGACACACGCTGCGAGAAGTTCTGCCATGAAAAAAGCCTAGCCCCCTGAGACGCCGAGGCTCGAATTCAGAATCCCACGGCCATCCGGATGCCCAGCCCCACCATCACCACAGCAATCAGCCCATCGAGCACACGCCACGCACCGGGCCGCGCGAAGACGGGTCGCAGCAGCCGGGCGCCGAAGCCGAGGGCAGAGAACCACAGGAAACTGGCCGCGATGGCTCCCCCCGCCCACCACCACCGCTCGGCATCGCCCTGCTGGTTCGCGACCGAGCCGAGAAAGATCACGGTGTCGAGGTAGACGTGCGGGTTGAGCCAGGTCAGCGCCATCGCCGTGGTGGCCGCAATTCGGGGAGAGAGCGCGGGCACTGCAGCGGAAGCGAGCAGAACGCCCGGGCGCAGAGCCCGCCGGGCCGCGAACAGCCCGTAGACAATGAGAAAGCCGGAGCCAAGAACGCGGATGATCACCAGCGCTACGGGTACCGACGCGATCACCGCTCCGATGCCCAGCACTCCGGCGACGATCAGCACCGCGTCAGAGAGCGCGCAGACCAACACGACGGGCCCGATGAGCCGCGCGCGACCCTCGATGCCCAGCCGAAGCACGAAGGCGTTCTGGGCGCCGATCGCGACGATGAGCGCGAGCCCGGTGCTCAACCCGAGAAGTGCCGGCACGAGGGTCAGGGAGAACGTCACAGAGTCACCATATGGCGCGGCGAGAATAAACGACAGCTAATGTTTCAACGTGTACATAAGCTGTACTAATGATGCCCTTTCAGGTTGAACACTTGAGTACTCTCATCGCCCTGGTCGACGAGGGCACGTTCGAGGCTGCATCGACCCGCCTGCACATCACGGCGTCGGCCGTTTCGCAGCGAGTGAAGGCCATGGAGCAGTCCGCCGGCCAGGTGCTGGTGCAACGAACGACACCGGTCGTGACGACCGCGGCGGGCGAGGTGGTGCTTCGATACGCGCGCCAGGTGCAGCTGCTGGGCGCCGACACGGCCGAATCGCTCGGCAGGGCATCCGGTTCGGGCTCGTCGAACGTCGACCCGGGCGCGAAACCCGAGCACGTCTCGATCGCCATCGCGGTGAACGCCGACAGCCTCGCCACCTGGTTTCTGCCCGCCCTCGCCGCGCTCCCCCAGCCGACGGGAACCGTCTTCGATCTCAAGCGCGACGATCAAGAGCACACAACCCAGCTGCTGCGTTCGGGCGAGGTGATGGCGGCCGTCACGTCGACCGCAGAAGCGGTGCAGGGATGCTCGACCGAGCCTCTCGGCACCATGCGCTACCTCGCGGTCGCCAGCCCCGGCTTCGTGGCAGAGTGGCTCAACGCTGACCCGCGCCTGCTCTCGTCGTCGCCGATGGTGAACTTCGACCGCAAAGACGACCTGCAGCACCGCTTTCTGCGCACGCTGACGGGTAGCACCGCCCGGCCACCCTGCCACTACGTACCCACGTCGGCTGACTTCGCCCGCGCCATTGTGCTCGGGCTCGGCTGGGGCCTGCTGCCCGAGCTGCAGTGCGGCGCCGAGCTGGCTGACGGGTCACTCGTCGAGCTTGCCCCCGGGCATCCGGTCGACGTGAACCTCTTCTGGCAGCGCTGGAACCTCAGTTCAGCCCACCTGAACCGCGTCACCGAGGTCGTGCGGGAGGGCGCACAGAAGGCCCTGCGTGCGGCCTGATTTCTGCCGCTCACAGGGCCTTCTGACTCACGGTGTAGCAAGCGCGCTCTGAACGCGCCCGTCAACCGAGCCAGACCTAGCGCTTGCGCTTCTCGCGCACCCGCATGTTGACGTTGACCGGCGACCCTTCGAAGCCCCAGATCTCGCGAAGGCGACGCGCGATGTAACGGCGGTAGCCCGGGTCGAGAAAGCCGGTGGTGAACAGCACGAATGTCGGCGGGCGGCTCGAGGCCTGCGTACCGAACAGAATGCGCGGCTGCTTGCCACCACGAACGGGGTGGGGATGCTCGGCCGTGAGTTCGGCGAGAAACGCGTTGAACTTGCCGGTGGGCACCCGGGTGTCCCATGACGCAAGCGCCAGCTCGAGGGCCGGAACCAGCTTCTCCATGTGACGCCCGGTCTTCGCTGAGATGTTGACGCGCGGCGCCCACGACACGTGCGCGAGGTCTTGCTCGATCTCGCGCTCGAGGTAGCGACGGCGTTCGTCGTCGAGCAGATCCCACTTGTTGAAGGCCAACACCAGCGCACGGCCCGATTCGAGCACGAGGTCGATGATGCGAACGTCTTGCTCGCTCACCGGCTGCGACACATCGATCATGACCACAGCGACTTCGGCCTTCTCGAGCGCGGCCGAGGTGCGAAGCGACGCATAGAAGTCGGCACCCTGCTGCAGGTGCACACGGCGCCGGATGCCCGCGGTGTCGACGAAGCGCCAGATCTTGCCGCCGATCTCGACCTGCTCATCGACCGGGTCGCGAGTGGTTCCGGCGAGTTCGTTGACAACGACGCGCTCTTCGCCCGCAGCGCGGTTCAGCAGCGACGACTTGCCGGTGTTCGGGCGCCCCAGGATGGCAACGCGGCGGGGGCCGCCGACCTCCTGCTTGGCGACGGCCGAGATCTCGGGCAGCACCTTCATGATCTGGTCGAGCATGTCGGCGACGCCGCGGCCGTGCAGGGCCGAGACGGGGTACGGGTTGCCGAGGCCGAGCGACCACAGCGAGGCCGCGTTCGGCTCCTGACGCACATCGTCGATCTTGTTGGCGGCCACGAACACCGGTCGCTTGGTTTTGCGGAGCATCCGCACGACGTGCTCGTCGGTGGCGGTGGGGCCCACGTTGGCGTCGACGACGAAGAGAACGGCATCAGCGAGCTCGATGGCGATCTCGGCCTGCGCGGCGACGGAGGCGTCGATGCCGCGGGCATCGGGCTCCCAGCCGCCGGTGTCGACGATGGTGAAGTGGCGGCCGGCCCATTCTGCCTTGTAGTTCACTCGGTCGCGGGTGACACCGGGGGTGTCTTCGACAACGGCCTCACGACGGCCGATGATGCGGTTGACGAGCGCCGACTTGCCCACGTTCGGGCGGCCCACGATGGCCAGCACCGGCAGGGCCGGCAGGTACGTGATGGCGTCGGGGTCGTCGGTGGCGGCCTCGAGAATCGCGAGGTCGTCTTCGCCGAGGTCGTAGTCGGCGAGCCCGGTGCGGAGCGCTTCGGCGCGACGGGCCGAGAGGTCTTCGTCGAGGTCGGAGAGACGCTCGACGAGCTGGCCCGACACCGCCGGGTACTCTTCGTACTCGCCGTCGGTGTCGCGGTCGGCGCTGTGAATGTTAACCATGGGTGGCCCTCAATACTGCAAGTCTGACAACTCTGACCACCGCTGAAACGGTCTGGTCGAAGTCGAGTTCGGTTGAATCGACGGTGGTTACACCGTCTGCGGCATTCATGAAGTCGACGACCCGGGAGTCAGCGCGGTCTCGTGATCGCAGCTGTTCGCCGACGACGGCGGCCGACTGATCGACGAGTTCTAGTGAACGCCTGCCCATTCTAGCCTCTTCTGACGCTGTCAGCAGGATTCGTGCGGTAGCATCCGGCGCAACGACCGTCGTAATGTCGCGACCCTCCACCACGATGCCCGGTTTGTCGATGCCCAGAATGATCGAACGAAAGAGGTTGCTGAGGTGCGCGCGCACTTCGGGAACCCGCGCGACGAGTCGAACCTCGCTCGTCACCCAGGGCTCACGAATGGCCTCCGTGATCTCATCCGAGTCGACTTTCACGAAGTAATTGTCGGGGTCGGTGCCGATCGAGAACCCGAAGTCGGCGAGCGAAGCGATCACCACCTCGGGGTTGGCGGCGTCGAGCCCGCGGTCGAGCAGCATCCACGCCAGAGCGCGGTAGGCGGCTCCGGTGTCGAGGTACCCGAAACCGAGTTCGCGTGCTGACTGCTTGCTGACGCTCGATTTGCCGCTGCCGGCGGGGCCATCGACGGCCACAACGGTGACCCCGGTCATCCGGCGATCCGCCAGCCGCGCGCCGAAAGCCACTCGATGAGGTGCGCAAGACGTTCGGGCACCACGGCAATGCTCGCGAAACCGATCTGCGCGCCGGGCGAATGTTCGAGTCGCAGGTCTTCGAGGTTCACGTCTGCTTCTCCGATTTCGCCGAGCAGCCGTGCGAGCTCGCCGGGCGTGTCGTCGACCATCACCACGAGCTGAGCGTAGCGGCGGTCGAGGCCGTGCTTGCCCGGGATGCGTGCCACACCCGCGTTGCCACCGGCGAGTTCTTCGGCCAGGCGCCGGCTGGCACCCACAGCTTCGGGCGCCTCTAGCGTCTCGATGAGGCGCGTGAGATCGTCTCGGTACAGGTTCAGGATGCCCGCGACGGCCGCCGCGTTCGCCCCCAGTATCTGCACCCACAGTTCGGGGTCGCTCGCGGCGATGCGGGTCACGTCGCGAATGCCCTGCCCGGCCAGATTCACCGCGGCGTGCGGAGCATCGATCAGGCGCCGCGCCATCAGCGACGACACCACCTGCGGCACGTGCGACATGAGCGCCACGCTGCGGTCGTGCTCTTCGGGCGTCATCTCAACCAGGGTCGCCCCGAGGTCGAGAATGAGGTCGTCGATGGCGCTGCCGCGTTGGTACGAGATGCCGTCGTGGGCGGCCACCACCCACGGCCGGCCGAGAAAGAGGTCGGCGCGGCCAGACAGCGGCCCGCCGCGTTCGGCGCCCGCCATGGGGTGGGTGCCCACGTAGCGCGACACGTCGGCTCCGGATGCCCGCAGTTCCCTGAGCGGCGCCAACTTGACGCTCGCCACATCGGTCACCGTCGCGTGCGGATACGCTTCGAGCTCGGCCGCCACCACACGCGCGGTGACGTCGGGCGGAACACACACCACGATCAGCTGCGGTTCGTCCCCGGCCGCGGCCTGGCGCCCGGCGCCGTAGTCGATCGCGATACGAAGGTGAGTCGGCGACGCGTCGGCGAGGATCACGTCGACCCCGCGTTCGCGGAGCCCCAACCCGATGCTCGTGCCGAGCAGCCCTACCCCGACCACGCGAACCGAGCCGGTGAGCCGGCTCTCAACCACGGGCGTCGCCGGTCGAATTGCCACCGGCTGAGCGGGCGTCGCCCGTGTCGGGCGCCTTCGCCGCGCGCGACAGGGTCAGCAGGGCTCCGAGCTCGTCGCGGGTGAGGTCGCGCACGTCGCCCGCCTTCAGCGAACCGAGGTGCAGCGGGCCGAACTGCCGCCGAACGAGCTCGATGACGGGGTGACCGACTTCTTCGAGCATCCGGCGCACGATGCGGTTGCGACCGGAGTGCAGCGTCACCTCGACGAGGCTGCTGCGGTCAGAGCTGTCGAGCAGTCGCGCTTTGTCAGCGACGATGGGGCCGTCGTCGAGTTCGATGCCCTTGGTGAGCTTCGAGATGGTCTGCGGCGAGACCCGGTCTTCGACTTGCGCGATGTAGGTCTTCATGACGCCGAACGAGGGGTGCGCGAGCACGTGCGCGAGCTCGCCGTCGTTCGTGAGAATGAGAAGACCCGAGGTCTCGGCGTCGAGCCGGCCAACGTTGAACAGGCGCTCTTCGTAGAGCGAGGTGTAGCGCGAAAGGTCAGGGCGGCCGTGCTGGTCGGCGAGCGAGCTGACGATGCCCACCGGCTTGTTGAGCATCACGTAGCGCTTCGTGGTGTCGAGCTGAACCGCGGTGTTGTCGACCGCGACCTTGTCGGTCTCGGGGTCGATGCGGCGGCCGAGCTCTCGCACGATCTCGCCGTTCACGCGCACGCGGCCGGCGGTGATGAGCTCTTCGCTCACGCGCCGCGAAGCGACACCCGCCGCGGCGAGTACCTTCTGCAGGCGCACACCCTCGGGGAGCGTGCCTCCGCCGGCACCATCGGCGCTGTCGAAATCAGTGGAACTGGTCATCAAAACCCTCCGCACCATCGGCTAGGAGTGGTGAGATCTTAGGCAGCTCGTCGAGGCTGTTCAGCCCCAGCTGCGTGAGCAACAAATCGGTCGTTCCATAGTAAATCGCGCCGGTTTCACCGTCGGTCGAGACCTCGGTGATGAGGCTGCGGCCGAGCAGAGTGCGCACCACAGAGTCGACGTTGACCGCGCGAATCGAAGCGATGGCGCTGCGCGTGATGGGCTGCTTGTAGGCGATCACCGAGAGCGTCTCGAGGGCAGCCTGAGACAGCTTCGAGGGGTTCTCGGTGAGCACGAAGTCGCGCACTACCGCGTCGTAGGTGCTGCGTACGTAGAGGCGCCAACCACCCGCCACCTCGCGTAGCTCGAAGCCGCGGCGGGTGGTGCCGTCGGCGCCGTCGTAGTCGTCGACGAGCCGCTCGATGCTCTGCCGTACGGCGGCCACGGGGCTGCCGAGGGTGGTGGCCAGGGCGACGAGGCTCTGCGGAGCGTCGGCGACCATGAAGATCGCTTCGAGCGCCCGTTCGAGGTCGAGTTGTGGGGCATCCGGTGCCGTCAGCTCGATGAGCTCGGGTGTGAACTCGGCTTGGGCGGCCAGCTCGGGCGCGAATTCGGCCTGGGAGGTCAGCTCAGTTGTCATAGTCGGCCCCCAGGTTCGAGAGGTTCTCTTCAGACCACGTGTCGGCGGTCCAGCGAATGGTGAGGTCGCCGAGCGGCTCGATCTGCTCGAACGAGATGGCGGCGTGGCGGTACAGCTCGAGCACCGCGAGAAAACGCGCCACCACGATGCCCTTCTCAAGAATGCCGGCGATCAACTCGCGAAAACTCAGGGGCTCACCCGACCGCAGCGCGCTCACCACGTGCGCGGCCTGCTCCCGGATGCTCACCAGCGGTGCGTGCAGGTGCTCGAGCCCCACCATCGGCACTTCGCGCGGGGTCAGTGCAAGCATCGCCAGTGCGGCGAAGTCGTCGGGGCTGAGGGTCCACACCAGCTCGGGAGTCTGCTGCCGAAACTTCTCTTCGAGCCGCACGGCACGGGCGTGCCGGCCGTTCTCGGCGTCGAAGTGCGTGGCGAACCAAGCCGAAACCTGTTTGAACGCCCGATACTGCAGAAGCCGGGCGAACAGCAGGTCGCGCGCCTCGAGAAGGGCCACATCTTCGGCATCGACCAGTTCACCCTGCGGCAGCAACCCGACAATCTTCAGGTCGAGCAGCGTCGCCGCCACCACCAGGAACTCGGATGCCCGTTCGAGCTCTTCTTCAGAGTCGAGGTTTCTGAGGTAGCTGAGAAACTCATCGGTCACCGCGCTCAGCGCGATGTCGGTGATGTCGACCTCGTGTTTCGAGATGAGCGAGAGCAGCAGGTCGAACGGGCCCTCGAAGTTCGACAGACTCAGCGAGAAACCGGGCGCCGCAGAAACCGTCTCGCCGTCAGCACTGCCCGTCGCGAGCGCCGCCCGCGAACTGCTCTGAACGGCCGTCTTAGGCGACCGCGCCACGAAAAACCAGTTCTCGCGCCAGCTGGCGGTACGCATTCGCCGCCGCGTGATCAGGTGCGAACTGCGTGATGGGCGTGCCAGACACGCTCGCGTCAGGAAACTTGATGGTGCGGCCGATGACCGTCTCGAGCACATCGGTACCGAACTGCTCGACCACGCGCTGCATGACCTCGCGCGAGTGCAGCGTGCGCGGGTCGTACATGGTGGCCAGAATGCCATCGAGCTTGATGGCCGGGTTGAGACGGTCGCGAACCTTGTCGATGGTCTCGACCAGCAGCGCCACACCGCGAAGGGCGAAGAACTCGCACTCGAGAGGAATCAGCACCCCATGGCTCGCGGTCAGTGCGTTCACAGTGAGCAGGCCGAGCGACGGCTGGCAGTCGATGAGGATCACGTCGTACTCGTCGCTCACCTTGCGGAGCACCCGCGCCAGAATCGTCTCGCGGGCGACCTCGTTGATGAGGTGCACCTCGGCGGCCGACAGGTCGATGTTCGCCGGAATGATGTCGAAGTTCGGCACGCTCGTCGACCTGATGGCGTCGTGCGGGTCTTTCGCCGTGCCGAGCAGCAGGTCGTAGATCGTGACGCCGTCATGCGTGGTCACACCGAGCCCGGCCGACAGGGCACCCTGCGGATCGAAGTCGATGGCGAGCACCCGGCGGCCGTCTTCGGCGAGCGTTGCGCCGAGGTTCACGGTCGTGGTCGTCTTGCCCACGCCGCCCTTCTGGTTGCAGAGCGAGATGATGCGCGCAGGCCCGTGGCTCTTCAGCGGTGCGGGTGCCGGAAACTGTCTCTTCGGTCGGCCCGTCGGCCCCATCTCAGGCGCTTCAAGACCCGGCAGTTCAGCAGCAAGGTCATTCTTCTTTGCCGTCACAGGCGCTGCTCCTCACTCACCCCGACCTCTCCCAGGGCGGGTGCCTCAACTCTACCGGCTGCAGGCGCTTCGCCCGGGAACCCTGCAGGCGTGGTCTGCCTCCGAGCGCGCGGATGAGCGGTCTGGTACATGTCGCGCAGCGTGTCGGCGGTGACCTGCGTGTAGATCTGCGTGGTGGTCACCGACGCGTGCCCGAGCAGGTCTTGCACCACCCGAACGTCGGCACCGCCCGTGATGAGGTGCGTTGCGAACGAGTGCCGAAAAGTGTGCGGTGAGATGTGCGCCTCGAGTCCCGCCCGTTTCGCCGCGCTCTGGATGATCAGCCAGGCCCCCTGCCTGCTCAACCGGTCGCCCCGCAGCCCGAGGAACAGCGCCGGGGTCGCCCTGCCGCGCACCGAGTAGAGCGGCCGCACCCGCACGAGGTACGCGTCGAGCGCTGCCCGGGCGAAGCTGCCCACCGGAACCACCCTCTGCTTGCTGCCCTTGCCCACCACCCGCACGAAGTCGGAGTCGGCCGGCACATCGTCGACATTGAGCGCCACCGCCTCCGAGACCCGCGCGCCGGTGGCGTAGAGCAGCTCGAGCAGCGCCCGATCACGAAGCGACTGGGGGTCGTCTCCCCCGGTCGCCTCGAGAAGCGTCGTCATCTGCGCGATGGTGATGGCCTTAGGCAGGCGGCTGCCGAGCTTCGGCGGTTTCACCTGGCGCGCCACGTTGCTCGGCACGGTGCCCTCTTCGGCCAGAAACTTGTGCAGCCCCCGCACCGACGAGACGATGCGCGCCACCGACGAGGGCGCGAGCGGCGCTGTGGGTGCTGTCGGCGCCGCGACGGTGTCTGACGCACCGACAGGGTCACGGGCATCCGGAACCCCCGGCACAGCCCGCGCCCCCGGCACCTCTACCGTGCGCAGCTGCCTCGTGAACGCGCCGATCTGGTCTTCGCCCACCGCCGCGAAGTCGTCGACCCCCGCCGCCGCCAGCCACGCCTCATACCGCCCGAGGTCGCGCCGGTACGCGGCAAGCGTGTTCACCGAGAGCCCCCGCTCGATCGTCAGGTGCCTGAGGTACCCGTCGATGAGCGTGTGCATGCTGCCAAGTTAGTCGTTCTCGGGGTGCAGACGAGCGTACTCGGGCCACGGCGCGTCACTCGGCGCCAGCGTCGACCAGCCGCGGGCGCGAGAAGCCTGCGCGGCGAGCGACGCGATGACAAGCGACGGGTTCTGAAGCTCGCGGGCGAGCACGCCGTCGACGATGTCGTCGAGCGCCACCCAGCGCAGCTCCATGTCGGCCTCTTCGTCTTCGCGGTCGAAAGCCGTCGTGGTGGCCGTGAGCCCGCGGGCGACGTAGATGCGGATGATCTCATTGTTGCCGCCCGGAGTAGTGGCGTAGTCGGTGAGCACGCTCCACTCGGCCGCTTCGAGGTCGACCTCTTCGGCCAGTTCGCGCTGCGCCGCGACGAGGTAGTCTTCGCCGTCGCCGTCGAGCAGCCCCGCCGGAATCTCCCACTCGCGCTTGCGAATGGGGTGGCGGTACTGCTTGATCAGCAGAACGTTGTCGTCGTCATCGATGGCGAGAACAGCCACGGCGCCGGTGTGGGCGACGAACTCGCGCACCACCTCGGCACCGTTGTAGGTGAAGGTCTCGCGTCGGACATCCCAGATCTTGCCGTCGAACACCACGTTGCTCTGGGTGATGGTGGGCTCGATCTCGTCGTCGACGAGCGGGGCAGAGGAACCCGCTTCAGTTGTCACGCTCAGGCGTCCGTCGGGAACAGGCGGCTGGCTTCCTGGCGCTCGAGGGCGGCAGAGATCAGTCCATCGAACAACGGGTGGGCACGGTTCGGGCGCGACCTGAGTTCGGGGTGCGCCTGCGTTCCGACGTAGTACGGGTGCACGTCACGAGGCAGTTCGACGAATTCGACGAGGTGATCATCCGGAGACGTGCCAGAGAACCAGAGGCCTGCCTCGGCGATCTTGCCGCGGTAGTTGTTGTTCACCTCGTAGCGGTGGCGGTGACGCTCTTCGACGGCGGGTGCCCCGTAGAGGCTCTCGACCAGCGAACCGGAGGCGAGCTTGGCTTCGTAGAGGCCGAGGCGCATGGTGCCACCCAGGTCGCCGCCGGCGATGATGTCGACCTGCTCGGCCATCGTCGCGATCACCGGGAAGGGCGTCTCGGGGTTGAACTCGCTCGAGGAGGCCTCGGTGAGCCCCACCACGTTGCGGGCGTACTCGATGACCATGCACTGCAGGCCGAGGCAGAGGCCGAGTGTGGGAATCGCGTTCTCGCGAGCGAACAGCAGTGCGCCGAGCTTTCCCTCGATACCGCGAACCCCGAAACCGCCGGGAACACAGATGCCGTCGACATCGGCCAGCTCTTTGGCGGCCTTCTCGGGGGTCTCGCAGTCGTCAGAGGCGATCCACTTCAGGTTGACCTTGGTGCGGTGGGCGAACCCGCCGGCCTTCAGCGCCTCGGTGACCGAGAGGTACGCGTCGGGCAGGTCGATGTACTTGCCGACCAGACCAATGGTGACCTCGTGCTTCGGCTCATGGACCGCTTCGAGAAGCGGGGCCCAGCCCGACCAGTCGACGTCGCTCACCTCGAGCCCGAAGTGATCGATGATGTAGGCGTCGAGGCCCTGGTTGTGCAACATGGTGGGGATGTCATAGATCGACGGAACGTCGATGGCGTTCACCACGGCGTCTTCGTCGACGTCGCACATCAGCGCGATCTTGCGCTTGTTCGGGTCGGAGACGGGCCGGTCGCTTCGCAGCACCAGGGCGTCGGGTTGAATACCGATCGACCGCAGGGCAGCTACCGAGTGCTGCGTGGGTTTGGTCTTCTGCTCACCCGAGGCATTCATGTACGGCACCAGCGACACGTGCACGAAGAACACGTTGCGGCGGCCGAGCTCGTGGCGAACCTGGCGGGCCGATTCGAGAAAAGGCTGCGACTCGATGTCGCCTACCGTGCCGCCGATCTCCGTGATGATCACGTCGGGCGCGTTCTCGCCCTGGGCCTGCAGACGCATACGGCGCTTGATCTCGTCGGTGATGTGCGGGATGACCTGCACGGTGTCGCCAAGATACTCGCCGCGACGCTCTTTCGCGATCACGGTCGAGTAGATCTGGCCGGTCGTCACGTTCGCGGCCTGGTTCAGATTGATGTCGAGAAAACGCTCGTAGTGACCGATGTCGAGGTCGGTCTCGGCGCCATCGTCGGTAACGAAGACCTCACCGTGCTGAAACGGGTTCATGGTGCCCGGGTCGACGTTCAGGTACGGGTCGAGCTTCTGCATCACGACGTGCAGACCGCGCGCGGTGAGCAGATTGCCGAGGCTTGCGGCGGTGAGACCCTTGCCGAGGCTCGAGACGACACCGCCTGTGACGAAGATGTGCTTCGTCGTCGAGTTGTTCTTCGGAGCCGAACCGTTCTTCGGAGCCGAAATCTCGGTCGAATCGTTCGCTGTCAACAGGGGGCCGTTTTGATCATCATCCACGGAGTTCCACACTAACAGCATGCACGGCTGCCCCTACCTCTGCGACGCGGCGAATGCGTCACGCTTGATGTTGACGAGCAGGTATGCAATCGGTGCCGCAGCGAGCACGGTGATGGCCGCGGCGATGAAGACAGTCGAGTAGCCATCGACAAAACTGGGCAGCGGGTTCTTGCTCTGGTTGACCGACAGATATGCGGCCGCCGCAGCAGTGTAGAGCGCCGTGAACACCGCCGTGCCAATCGAGCCGCCGATCTGCTGCGTGGCCGTCACGGCGGCGCTGGCAACGCCCGAGTCGCGTTCTTCAATGCCCGAGAGCGCCACGTTCTGCAGCGGCACGAACACCAGCGCGAGCCCTACACCGAGCAGAATCTGGCCGGGCAGAACCTCGGTGAGGTAGTTGCCCTGAACGGTGATGTGGCTGAGCCAGAACAACCCACCCGCGGCCACGACGGGGCCAGCGGTCATCAGGATGCGCGGCCCGACCCGCGTGAGAACACGCGAGATCAGCGTGGCCGTCACAATGATCGACGCCGTCATGGGCAGTGAGGCGATACCCGAGTGCAGCGGTGAGAACTTGAGCACGATCTGAAAGTAGAGCGTCAGGTAGAGCAGGCCGCCGAGCAGCGCCGCGCCCACCAGGATCGACGTGAGGTACGCCCCGCCGCGCACCCGGTTCGCCACTACGCGAAGCGGCAGCAGGGGGTTCGCCACGCGAGACTCGACAACGACGAACGCGACGAGCAGCGCCACGCCCAGCACGAGAAACCCGATGGTGTCGAGGTTTCCCCAGCCGTTGCTGGCCCGCGAGAACCCGTAGACCACCGATGCCAGGCCGAGCGTCACGAGAAGCGCACCAGGGATGTCGTAGCGCGTGTCGCCCTCGGCCTTGCTTTCTTTGAGAATCGGAATGGCGAACGCCACCGCCACAATGGCGATCGGAACGTTCACCAGCAGGCACCAGTGCCAGCTGAGGTAGTCGGTGAGTACGCCGCCGAGCACGAGCCCGATGGCCGCTCCCCCACCCGCGATGGTGCCGTACACGGCAAACGCCTTGCCGCGGCTCGGCCCCGACGGAAAGGTCACCGACAAGAGCGCGAGGGCTGCCGGCGCGAGAAGCGCAGCGAACACACCCTGCGCGCCGCGGGCGACGAGCAACATCTCGCTGCTGCTCGCGAGCCCACCGATACCCGATGCGAGCGCAAACCCCGCCATGCCGACGATGAACGAACGTTTGCGGCCCCAGTAGTCGGCCACGCGACCACCGAGCAGCAGCAGTGCGCCAAATGCCAGCGCGTACAGCGTGATCACCCAACTGCGGTCGGCGTCGCTCATGCCGAGGTCGATCTGGGCATCGGGCAGAGCAATGTTCACGATGGTTCCGTCGAGCACCACCGTGAGTTGAGCGAGCGCCACGATGCCGAGCACGACCCAGCGTCGACGAGGGTGCTCGGGCTGTTCGGCGGCTGTGGATGCCCCCGCACGCCGTGCCGCACCAGCGGTGCTGCTCGTGGCTGGGGCCGCGGCGGGCGCCTCGGGAACTGAGTTGTCGGGCACGAAATCTCCTGGCTTGAGGTCATTGCGCATCTGGAATCGCGACGACACTGGCGGAGGCGATGCTCTCTCACGGTAGGGGCAAACGTCGAGCATTGCGAGTTCGCTTTTTTGCTGGACTTCTGACCACACAAGCTGCCACGCCCAAGCCGATGGCCCGCTCACCGCGCTCGTCTGAACGCTGCGTGCTACCTACACGCTGCGGCTCGCCGCCAACTCGATCAGCTCGCGCGCGTGGGCCAGGCCGCTCTCGGAGTCGGGCAGCCCCGACAGCAGACGCGCCATCTCCGCCACCCGGTCTTCGCCGGTGAGCTGGCGAACACTGCTCTCGGTCACCGCACCGTCACTGTCTTTGATCACCGACAGGTGGTTCGTGGCGAAGGCGGCCACCTGCGCGAGGTGGGTGACCACGATCACCTGCGAACCCTCGGCCAGCCGAGCGAGCCGTCGGCCGATCTCGATGGCCGAAGCTCCGCCGACCCCCGCGTCGACCTCGTCGAACACGAAGGTGGGCACGGGGTCGGTCGCGGCGAGCACCACTTCGATGGCCAGCATGATGCGTGAGAGCTCGCCGCCCGAAGCACCCCGGCCGAGCGGGCGCGGCTCGGTACCGGCATGCGAAGCCAGCAGAAAATGTACGGTGTCACGGCCGGAGGCGGTGAGCTCGTCGCCGGACAGAACCTCGACGATCAGCTGCGAGCCACTCATGGCGAGGGCTGTCAGCTCGTCGGAGACCAGCCCGGAGAGACGGCCGGCCGCCTCGAGGCGGGCTGTGCTCAGGTCTGTGGCCAGGGCATCCACTATGGCAGCGCGTTCGGCCACCTGGTCGGTGAGCTCGTCGATGCGGTCGGAGTCGTTCTCGAGTTCGATCAGGCGAGGGCCGGCCGACGCGACATACTCAATCACATCGTCGAGCGAGGGGCCGTATTTGCGGGCGAGCACCGAGAGTTCGGCCCGCCGCTCCTGCACGTCGTCGAGCTCGGCCCCACCGTCGGTGTCGAGTTCGGCGAGGTAGCTCGACAGCTGGGTCGAGATCTCGGCCACGAGAAACGACGCGCTGGCCAGCGACTCGACGATCGGCTCGAGGGCCGAGTCGTGTGCGCTCACCCGCTCGAGCTGGCGAAGGGCCGAGTCGATGAGGCTCACGGTGTCGGGTCGGCCGTCGAGGTCGTCGCTTGACACGGCCTCCCGCGCGGCCGCAGCAGCCACTCGGAGGTCTTCGAGGTTGGTGAGGCGCGCCGCACGTTCGGCGAGGGTGACGTCTTCGCCCGGCTGGGGCAGAACGGCATCGATCTCGGTGACGGCAACGCGGAGCGCGTCTGCCTCGCGAATTCGCTCTTCCCGCTGCGATACAAGCGTTTCAAGCTCGACCTGCAGCCGCTGCCAGCCCGCGTAGGTCTCTTCGTAGACGCCGAGGGCAGCGTGGAAGGTGGGGCCCGCGAACCGGTCGAGCGCGAGTCGTTGCTGGGTGGATGATCGCAGGCGCAGCTGGTCGGACTGCCCGTGCACCACAACCAACCGTTCGCCGAGCTCCCCGAGCACGCCCACAGGGGCACTCCGGCCGCCCACAATCGCCCGGCTGCGACCCTCGCCCGACACCGACCGAGACAGGATGAGTTCGCCCATCGACTCTGGCGAAGCACCCAAGTCGTCGATCTCGCCGCCGGCGTCACGCACACGCTCGGCGACGGGGCCGTCGACGGGAACCCGCCACCGCCCCTCCACCCAGGTCTGCGTGCTGCCGATGCGCACCTGCCCGGCCACCGCACGTTCGCCCATCAGCAGGCCGAGCGCCTGAACCACCATGGTCTTGCCCGCGCCGGTCTCACCGGTCACGGCCGTGAAACCCGCACCGAGCGGCAGAACGGCCTCGGCGATCACCCCGAGGTCTCGAATGGTGATCTCGTCGATCACCCCGCGGTTCGTGGGGGCGGCGCCGACGGCTGCCGACTGTGCCTGTGCCTGGGCCTGGGCCTTGCTCATCGATCGCCGCCGGCCTCGTCGCGGGTCACCGGGCCGCGCCAACCCTCGACGGGCAGCGAGAACTTCTGCACCAACCGGTCGGAGAACGGGCCGTGCGTCAGCCGCGCCAGGCGAACCGGAACGCTCGACCGCCGCGACTCCACCCGCGCGCCCTGGGGCAGGTCGAACCCGCGCCGACCGTCACACCACAGCACCCCGGCGCCCGGAGTGCGCTCGAGCAGTTCGACGGCCAGCACCGAGTCGGGCCCGATCACGAGCGCACGAGAGAACAGCGCGTGCGGGCTCAGCGGAACGAACAACAGCGCATCCAGGCTCGGCCACACAATGGGCCCACCCGCACTGAATGAGTACGCCGTCGAGCCCGTCGGCGTCGCCATGACCACTCCATCGCAGCCGAACGTCGACAGCGGTCGGCCGTCGACCTCGATCACGACCTCGATCATGCGCTCCCGGCTGGCCTTCTCGACCGTCGCCTCGTTCAGAGCCCAGCCTTCATAGAGAATCTCGGTGTCACCCGTGTCATGGTTGGTGCCGGTGACAACGATGTCGATTGTCATGCGCTCTTCGACCGTGTAGTCGCCGCTCAGCACGCGCTCAACCGAGGCACCGAGCTCTTCACGCTCACTCTCTGCCAGGAAGCCCACGTGCCCGAGGTTCACGCCCAGCAGCGGAACGGAACACCCCCGCACCACCTCGGCCGCGCGCAGAATCGTTCCGTCGCCGCCCAGCACAATGACGAGTTCGAGCTCGCCCAGCTCGACGTCTTCGCCGAGCACCGCGATCACCGAAGGGTCGCTCAGGTGGTCGGCGATATCGGCCAAGTCGCTCGGCGAGAGCACCGGGGTCACGCCCGACGCGGCGAGCTGGTCGCACACTCGCATGGCTGCCTCAACCGAGTCGCCCCGCCCCGTGTGCAGCACAACAAGAATGAATCGGGTCGACGTCACGGGGTGTGTGCTCCTGCCACTGAAAGAACGCGGTCTAACCATTCTGTCGGATTGCTGCCGACCGAAGCACTGAGCCAAACCAGATACTCATGATTTCCGTGGTTGCCCACGATTGGGGAGGAGATGAGCCCCGCCGTCGACAACCCGAGATCGAACGCGGCCCACAAGACCGTCGAAATCGCATCGGCCCTCAGCCCAGCGTTCTTCACTACGCCTTCGCGGATGCCCGTTCTGCCCACCTCGAACTGCGGCTTCACCAGCAGCACGAAATCTGCGCCGGGTGCTGCCACCGCCACGAGCGCGGGCAGCACCGTTGTCAGCGAGATGAACGACAGGTCGGCCACCACGAGCTGGGGGGCCGCGCTCTCGTTCGACGCCGCCGCGAGCGACTCGGGCGTGGCGTGCCTGATGTTGTAGCCCTCGACGACGCTGACCCGGGCATCCTGTGCCACCACCGGCGACATCTGCCCGTGCCCCACGTCGACCGCGAGCACCCGCGCGGCTCCCCGCTCGAGCAGCACCTGGCTGAACCCGCCGGTCGAGGCGCCCGCATCGAGCGCGACGCGGCCCTTCACCACGACACCCGCGAAGGCATCGAGAGCCGCAACGAGCTTGCCGGCACCACGACTCACATAGTGGTCCTCGCCCTCGACCCGCAGCGACTGACCCTCGCGCACCTTCGCTGAGGGCTTCACCACCACGACCTCATCGACCCGCACAAAACCGTCGACGATGAGCTGCGCCGCGTGGTTTCGTGACCGGGCGAGACCGCTCGCAGCCAGCGCCTGGTCGAGCCGAGCAGATTCGGGCTCAGGCACGGTTGGTCGAAACGTCTCCGCCTTCGAGCCGCACCCGCAACTCGTCGTACACCTGCACGTACGCCCCCGCCCGAGTATCGAGCGGCTGGTCTTCGATGACCCGCAGACGCGTGACCAGGCCACCGTCGCGCGGGTAGTCGGTCGGGGCAGCAGAGCCCTCGCCCGTTGGTTCGTTCGGCTCGAAAGTCACCTGTCTAGGGTACCGCGGCCCGTCAGCTGTAGAGCTGAGGAGCCACGGTGAGGCCGTAGATGGGGCGACCGGATGCCCAGATCAACCCGCACGCTGCCCGCAACCTGTTCACGCTCGACTCCCCCGGCTTCACCAACTCAACATCGTTGCCGCGAATGCGTACGACTGCGGCGCCGACCGTAGCCGTGGCCCCGTCTTTCGAGAGTTCGAGCGCCGGATACGGCTCGAACAACCCACGGAGGTCGTCGAGAATGAAGGTGGGGCGCGAGTCTTTGTCGGCCGCGATGAGCTGCTTCGGCCCGTCGATGCCGGTCAGCACATGAATGGAACGCATGCCCGCCTTGTTCGCCCCCACGATGTCAGTGTCGAGCCTGTCGCCGATGAAGATGGGCTGCTTCGCACCGAATCGCGCAACGGCCGCATCGAAGATCGCCCGCTCAGGTTTTCCGCCCACGACAGGCAGCGTGCCCACAGCCGTGTGCACCGCAGAGACCAGAGTGCCATTGCCGGGGGCGATGCCACCCTCCACCGGAATGGTCCAGTCGGTGTTCGTCGCCACCCATGGAATACCGGTATGCAACGCAAAGCTCGCCTCGGCCAGATGCTTCCACCCCACATCGGGCGAGAAGCCCTGAATCACTGCCGCCGGCTGATCAGAGGCCTCACGCACCACGGTGAAGCCGGCCTTCTCAACCTCACTGGTGAGCCCCTCGCCACCCACGACCAGAATCTTCGAGTTCGGAGCCACGAGATCGACCAGAAGTCGAACTGCCGCCTGCGGGCTCGTGACCACGTCGTGGGGGGACACGCTGAGCCCGAAGCTCGAGAGGTGGTCGGCCACCTGCACGTCGGTGCGAGAAGCGTTGTTCGTGATGTACGCCACAGCGTGGCCTTCGCCTGCCGCCCGGTTCAGGGCATCGACAGCGTGGTCGATGGCGCCCTTGCCCTTGTAGACGACTCCATCGAGATCGGCCAGAACGACATCGACCCCATCGAGCGGAGTGGGCGCTGTCACCCTATTTCTCTTCGTCGTGAACAGGTACGTCAACCGTTTCTTCGGGGTTCTCGTCGTCGGCTTCTGCCGTCACGACAAAGGCATCGTCGTCTTCGAAAACGTCTTCTTCAAAGACCTCGACCAGGTCATCGTCGTCGACGGCCACAGCCGCATCGAGGGCCTGCTCGGCACGCTCCGCATGAGCCCGCCAAGTGGCCGCCTCGTCGTCGCGGTGCAGATCGTCGAGAACTTCGGCGTACGCCCAGAACAGCTCAGGGCTGTAGGTGTAGGCGCGCGTCGGGTCGAGTTGGGGAATGCTGAGCTCAGCCAGAGCCGCCTCCGGCTGCTCGAGGTCGAGCCTGGCCCCCGACATCGCGATGGCTACTGCCACCTGCGTCGCCGGCGACAGCGTGTCGCGCGCAACCGAACGGCCGAGCTCCAGGGCACGGTCGGGTCGGCCGAGGCCACGCTCGCTGTCGACCATGAGTGCCAGTTGCTCGTTCGACCCAGAGATGCGGCGATAGGTGCGCAGCTCCCGGATGGCCAGGGCATAGTCGCCCGTGGCGTAGGCAGTGATCGCGAGGGTCTCCCGCACCATCGCGATACGACCTGCGCGCCGCGAGGCCGACGTCGCGTGTTTGTGGGCGAGCTCTGGATCGCTCTCGATCAACCGCGCAACCATCACCAGGTGCTTCGCAACGCCGTCGGCGTTCTCTTTCGAGAGCGTCTTCAGTTCGTTGAAGGCCCCACGATCGAGTTCTTTCACCGACACGTCTTCGGGAACATCAGGGTCGTCGTGGTGAGACCTGACCGCACGCAGCTCGCGCGCCATCAACTCTTCGGGGGTCAGCCCCTCATCGCGGTAACCGCCGCGCTGGCTGTGAGTATCGCGAGAACCGGGGGCGGCGCTGCGCGCGGGTTTGCCGTCGCTCGTCCAGAGGCGACGTTCGCCGTCTTTGGCGGGCCTGCCACCCTTGTTGTTCGCACCCTGATAGCCCTGGCCCGAAGCGGACTGCGGAGGCCTTGCACTACGGGGCCGGTCTGAGCCACCCCGTGGCCCGTCTGCACGCGCACCGTCTTCGCGGCGCCCTGGGCGTTTCTCCCTGTCTGGTGAATCGCTCATGACACTCCTTCTGCTGTTGTACGCGCGCTGTGTAGATGTGGGTTCGAGTCTAGATGAAAGAAACGAGGCGTTAAAGACCAGAAGCCCATCTCGTGTGAGGTGGGCTTCTGGTCTTGTTTCTTAAGGTGGGTCCGGCGGTGTCCTACTCTCCCACAAGGTCTCCCTTGCAGTACCATCGGCGCTGCGAGTCT
>NZ_JASJXO010000009.1:0-96384 GCF_035018625.1 Subtercola sp. RTI3
AGATGTGTATAAGAGACAGCAGGCGGGGCCGTGCGGCGGAGGCACGAGCCGCCGCCAGGCGGTGACGAGCATCTCGGTGAGCAGCTGGCTGCGGCTTGCGATCTCGCCGTTGCGGCGAGCGACCGAGCGCAGGTCGGCCACGCTGCCGCGCACGGTGAGGGCCTCAGCTTCGATCCACGCCTCGAGTGACACAGCGCGCCCCACATATTCGCCGTCGATCTCGAAATCCTGCGGGGCGTCGACGCTCACCGAGACGCTTGCTGCGCGACTGTGCTGAACGAACTCGCCCATGACGGGTTCGGCGCCGGTGGCCGCGGCCCGGGCATCCGCGCGCCGAGGCAGCGCCGCTGTGTTGGTGCGTACGAACCAGCCGATGGCCGCGTGCCAGCCGCGTGCACCGCGGGGCCGCAGCAGCACCACGTCGAGCTCGCCGTCGTCGATGAGTGCGCCGGGGATCATCCGGATGCCCGCCGGCAGCACCCCCGCATTGCCGACCACGAGCGTGTGCGCCGTACCCACGGCCGCGCGGCCGCCGTCGAGCGTGTAACTCAAGCCGAACTGGCGGTTGCGCGTGAACGATTGCACGATCGCCGCGATGTACCCCACCCAGCCGAAAGCGCTTTTGCCGCGCGAGCTGGTGTTCGCCACCATCTGCGCGTCGACACCCATGCCCGTCATCACCAGGAACGCGGCGCTCACCGTCTCACCACCCTCGAGCAGGGCATCGACCCGCCCCACATCGACGGTTCGCAGCTCGTCGCTGAACGCGGCCAGCAGCGCGCGCCGAGGGTTGCCGAGCGGAAGGCCGAGGGCGCGCGCGAAGAGGTTCGTCGTTCCCACCGGCAGGATGCCGAGCGGCACCTGCTGGTGCCGCAGAGCCTGAGCGACCGCACTCACTGTGCCGTCACCGCCCGCGGCAATCACCACATCGGGCGACGCCTGCAGCAGCCGGAGCGCCTGGCCCCCACCGGCGTCGTCGACCGTGGTAGCGGCCCAGAAGCTCGGGCCCCACGACAGCTCTGCCTCCACCGATTCGACCAGCGACCGCAGCCGCCGAACATCGACCTTCGTGGGGTTGTAGACGATGGCGGCGCGCGGTCGGGGTAACGCGGGGGGAGTCATGAGTGGGGGCCGGTCAGCGACAGGTCAGCAGGAGGGGGAGCGGGATGC
Organism: Subtercola sp. RTI3; assembly: GCF_035018625.1. Lineage (NCBI taxonomy): Bacteria > Bacillati > Actinomycetota > Actinomycetes > Micrococcales > Microbacteriaceae > Subtercola > Subtercola sp. RTI3. The sequence goes on from NZ_JASJXO010000009.1 coordinate 1,171, forward strand.
AGTCGGAAGAAAGGCGGTAGCAGGCGCGTCGCCGGGTCAGGCGGTGATGCCGCTGGAGTCGAGCGAGTTCGCCACGATGGTCAGGCCCTTCAGGCCCGGCATCTTGGCGATGTGTGCGTCGATGGCGTTGATGGCCTTACGGCCTTCGGGGCCGCCGAAGATGTGGCCCATCACGTGCTTGACCTCGGTCTGATCCATGATGGTCGACCCCACCGGGCCCCAGAACTTGCCGAGAGCGAAGCGAGCGAACTTCTGCGCGAGCACGCTCTTGCCGAGGCGTTCGCGGGCCTGCGTGGCGTAGAACGCCACGTGGCGTGCTTCCTGCATGGCGATGCGCTTCAGCAGTTCAGCCAGAACGGGGTGGCCTTCGATCTCGGCGAGACGCTTGTAGGCGGCGACGGCCGACCACTCGTTCGCGGCGCCCCAGATCATGTGCACGGCGATGAAGTCTTTGCCCACGAGGTTCGACAGAACCGACTGCTTCACCGGGTCGATGCGGTCTTTCCAGCCGAGCTTCAGTCTCTTCGACTTGAGTTCGTCGAACTCGAGGGTGATGTCGTGCATGCGCAGCACGTCTGCCAGGGCTTCGCCGTGCCAGAACTCTTCGCGGTTCCACATGGTCATGAAGCCGGTCACATCGGTGTCGCGGTGCGACGGGGTGACGAGCATGTCACGCATGTAGCAGACGGTGTGATATTCGACATCCGCCATATAGCGAATGACGCGCAGGGTGTCGTCGGGCAGGGGATTGGTTTTGAAGGTCTCGAAATCGAGGTCTTCCCACGCGACGTTCTTTGACGTTTTGGTGTAGTTGTCGATGTCGAAGGCCATGAGCGTTTGAGGGCGTCGCCAGCGGCGAAACGCGTCTCATCCTCCTGTTTCTCTACGGGCCAGAGTGTTCTGACGAACGGTCTATACGTATTCTGCTGTGATTTGCTGAAAATTTGCACAAGTCAAGACAACCTGCACCATCGTGCAGGTACTTCGACGAGCGACTACTTGTCGACCCAGACCCGCCGCCGGGTCTCGGGCCGGGGTGCTGTGGCCCCCCAGATGCGTCGCCAGTGCGCCGCCGCGGGGGAGTTCTGTTCGTCTGTCGGCAGAGAATTCTCCGCTTCTGAACGAAGTGCGCCGTACCAGCCACTGCTCTCTTCGGCGAGGCCGAGGGTAATGGCCTTGACGATCTTCGCTGTGACAGAAGTTGATTCGTCGCCGGCATCGATCTGGATTGGTCGCCCGAACGTCACCGTCACCACGGGGCGGCCCGCCTCGGGCGTGCGTCGCCACGGTGGCAGCGCGCGAAAGGTGCCCCCGAGCGTCACCGGCACGAGCGTGACCCCGGTCTGGATGCCCAGCTGTGCGGCCCCCCGATCGAACTGCGTCAGCGAGCCGTCGTCTGAGCGGGTCTTCTCGGCGAACAGCACCACGCTGACACCGCGCCCGAGCAGCTCGGTGAGGCGCGCACCCGAGCGCAGCCGCAGCAGCTTCTCGGCCACCCCGGCCGCCCCGATCGCGGGCTGAACGCCCACCACGACGGTGCGGATCGCGCTGTGGCGTTCGCGGCCGACACCGGCCCGGGGCGCGCCCGCCAGTGCCTGCTGGATGAGCGGGGCATCCAGCTCGCTCGGATGGTTCGCCACGAAGATGAACGGCCCCGGCAGCTCGGCGATGTACTCGAGCCCCCGGATGACCGGCTTCACCCCGAGGCGCAGGCTGAGTGCGCTCACCATCAGCTGACCTCGGAGAGGCTCACGGGAGCGCCGTGCACGTACGTGATCGACGGGTCGAGGCCCACCGAGTCTGAGGCCATCTCGAGCGCATCGGCCAGCGTCGAAGCGGCTTTGAACCCCATACGACGGGTGGAGGCGTGGTCGCCGCCCACGAAGATGACGTCGCCCAGGTGCTCGATGGCGGGCGCCGCCGAGTACCAGGCGTGAAACGGGTGCAGCGCGTGGTGCGCGTAGCTTGTCTGGTAGAGGTGCCGATACCACGTGTCTTCGGCGAACTTCTCTTCGTACTCGGCCGCGATGACGCCCGGGTCGGTGCTCTGGCTCAGCACTTCGGCGAAGAAGTCGCTGTAGGCGGGGTGGTAGAGCGGGTGGAACCACGGCGTCAGCGGGTGGTAGATGATCGCTGTTCCGCCGCGGCGCACCACGGGGTCGGCGGTGGGGCCGTGAAAGACCTGCCCGAGGGCGAGGGTCGCTGCGGTCACCGGGTTCAGTGCGGTGCCCACCTGGCCGGGGTTCGGAATACCGAAGATGGCCACGTCGGCCGCCTGGTCGACCTGGCCCAGCTGCTGCTGCGCGAGAAATGACTGGGTGATCGGATGCACAGAACTGGGCTTGCCCGCCACCACGCTGGTCACACCGAAGCCCACGCCCGCCACCTGGGCGAGCCCGAGCCTGGCGCGCGACGGCAGTACGCGCGTAGCGGCCTGCAGCCCGGCTGAGAGCGCACGCTCGGCGAGGGTCCACTCGCGTTCGCGCTTGCTGAGAAATGCGGTGACCGGGCCGGTCGGCTCGGGCGTCAGCGTCACATCGATGGTGAAGACCTGGGCGGTGCCGCCCACAGCGTTGACGAGGTTCTCGAACGGGTCGAGACCGGGGGCAGTGGCCTGGGCCGAAACCAGGGCGCGCGAGGTGCGGGCGCCGGCCAGCTTCGTGGCCACCGAGGCGGCGCCCTCGTTGCCCACGGCGGTGGCGAGGCGCACCGAGATGACCAGATCGCTCGAGACGACACGGCCGTTCACCTCGAGGGGGGTGCCGTCGGGCATGCGGCCCACCTCCACGAGGTTTGCGGCGTCTTCGGCGTCATGGCTCTGCAGGTGATCGGGGTAGAACGAGGCGAACACGCGCTCGCCCACGAGGCGTTGCAGGTCGTTCGCGGTGAGGCGGCGGCGAAGGCCGGTGGCGGCGATCAGTTCGAGGTCGTCGACCCCGGCGGCGGCGGCCCGCTCGAGTACGTGTTCGATGACGCGCTGCCGAACATCCGGGGCCGTACGGCTCGTGACCGGCTGCGAGAGGTCTTCGAACACCACGGTGACCCGCGAGCCGCGTTTCAGCAGGGCGGCGAGTGGTTCGCTGTCGACCGGCGAGTTCAGCGCCTTCTCGATTTCGGCGTCGAGCGACCGGATGCCCGCCAGAGGCTCAGGCGGGTACAGCACATTCGTGCCCGTTGGCATGCGCTCGAGCAGTACTTTCTCGCCCTGGAATACAACGAGAGGAGGTGTCTGGGCGTCGACACTCAGAACGAAGCCGGGTCTGCTCATGAATTGGTCTCTTTCGCGCTGGGCACTGCCGTGCTCGGGTTCTGTGCTGAGGGCTGTGCGGGCTGTGCGGGTACTGGCGGTGCAGACAGCCGTGCGGGCAGCCGGGGAGCCCGCAGCAGTTCGCTCACGGTGTCGATGCGGCTGTGGTTGTGGTCTGTCCACTGGTGAATGCGCCAGTGTTTGGTGCTCGCGTGCGAGAACAGCGCCGCGTCGGGGTTGACGGCCTGAGGGTTACCCACGAGTTCGAGCCAGGCGCGGTCGGCATGGCTGTCGCCGTACGCGTACGACTTCGAGAGGTCGATGCCTTCGCGTTCGGCGTAGAGGCGCAACCAGGCTGCGCGGGCCTCGTCGACGAGCGGGGGCTTCGAGAGATAGCCGGTCCAGATGCCGTTCTGCGAGTGCATCGTGCTGGCGACGACCTCGTCGAAAAGCGAGCTGAACGGTTCGGCGAGCACGTCGATCGCGCCGGTGACCAGAATCGTGCGGTGGCCGGCCTCTTTGTGCTTGCGAATCTGGCGGATGGCCTCGGGCCGCATGCGCTGCAGCAGAACGTCGCCCACGGTGTCGTGGATGAGCTCCCGAAGGGCCGCCTCATCGACGCCCTCGTAGCGGCGCACGAAGGTGCGGATGAACTCGCCACGGTCGCGGCGGTCGGCCGCCAGGTAACGGGGGAGCGAACTCACCAGGTTCGCGATCTCGCCCGGCCATTTCGACTTGTCGAGGCTCGCGAGCCGCACCCAGAGGTACTGCTCGATGACGTTCGACGCGAGCACGGTGCCCTCGAGGTCGAAGATGGCTGCGGCATTCTCGTTGTGCGGCAGCGGCTTCTCGCCGCGGGCCTTGGCCCGGGGGCGCGAGCTGAAGGTGCGCATCAGGGTCGTGACGGCCGGGAAGTGCACCTCCTGCAGATAGTGGTCCCAGTCGATCTCGGTGGCGTCGAAGCCGAATCGTTCGCGCTCACCGGCCGGCAGCGTGTTGTTCAGCGCCGCCGTCTTGCTGTCGTCGTAGATGATCTCGGCCTGCGTGTAGTTCTGGTACAGGTCGCTGTAGGCGCGCAGCAGATCGAGGTCACTCTGCCGGGCAGAGGCGGCCCGCTGCAGGTTGCGGGTGGTCGCGGTCGAGGGCAGGCGCAGCAGCGTGCGCTGCAGCAGCTTGTTCGTGCGCTCGCCGGTGCGCAACGTGCGATTGATGGCGCGGGGGCCAGGGAAGGCCCAGTAGGGCGCACGGATGTGGCCGCCCTGGTCATCCGGAATCGGGTTGGCCCGAAAGTACTTGAGCACGTTCTCGTAGATGTCGCGAAAGGTCAGCGGATTGCGGCCACCCGAGCTGAGGTGGTAGTACTGCGGGTCGCCGACGGCCGGCGGGTTCGCTGAGACGCCGAGCGTGGCGTTCACCACGATGTCGACAGGGATGATGTCGAGGATGCTGTCGGGCAGGCCCGGAAACTCGGGCACCAGGCCACGGCCGTAGGCGATGATCAGCGGGTCGGCGACCTTGAAGCCGTCGATCCAGCCGGGAAACGGATGCCGCAGGGCGCTCTCGATGATGGCTGGTCGAACCACAGACAACCGGTGCCCGTTGCCGGCCCACAGCTGCTCGGCGACGCGCTCGCTCATCGACTTCGTGAACGAGTACACGTCGGCCCAGCCGACACTCTGCGCACGGATTCGCCCGTAGTCGACGAGACGCTTCGTCACCCACTCGCTCCGGCCAACCTCGGCGGCGACGGCCACAGCGTGCGGGCCCACCTTGCCGTTGTCGAGGCGCGCCTGGGCGATCAGTTTGCGGAGCACCTCGGGCCGGCGGGAGGATGCCTCGACCTGGGCGCGGGCGGCCACGGCCGCCTCCATCTCGGTGCGCCAGTCGATGGTGTGGTTGAGACTGGCCTCGACGGCGGTGCCTTTGTTGATGCCGCCGACGTACGCCGTCGACACTTGCACCACGTGCGGGTCACTACCGGTGCGGAGCAGGGCTTCGTAGAGCCCGACGGCTCCGCCCACGTTGGTCTTGAAGGCTTCATCGATGGGCGGGTCGAACGACACGGTCGACGCGCTGTGGATGAGCACGTCGAGGTCGTCGGGCAGCGATGCCACCGACCCCATGCTCGATTCGACGACGGAGATGCGCTCGGTCATCGAGCGGTCGACCTCGTCTTGCCCCACGCGCTCGCGCCACTTCGAGAAGACGGGTTTACGCAGCAGGCTCTTCAGGCGCGCCTGGCCGGTGAGCGACCCCTTCGGCCTGATCAGCAGCGTCATGCGCGTGCTGGGGTAGTCGGCAAGCAGCTTCTCGAGAATGGCCTGGCCCACAAAGCCGGTCGCCCCGGTGAGCATGATGTGCTGCCCTTCGAGGGGTGAGAAGTCGCCGAGCGGCGAGCCCACGAGCTCGCTCACGCGGTGGCCTTCGTGTGGTCGGCCGTGACCAGCCGAACACCGAGGCGCCGCGCCTGGCGCTTCATCAGATCGAGGCCGGCGAGGCCGGGCAACGTGTCGACGACGCGGTCGACGCCCAGGGCGTCAGCGCGCCCGGAGGCATCGCCGAACAGGTAGGTCATCATGAATCGCGTCTCCTGGGTTGGTTGTTCGCTGGTACCCGTCGGCGCCCACGATTTTCGAAGCGACGACCGTGTGAGCTTTCGAGCCGACACCGATTCTTCCAGTCTGCGGAGCGTTTCGCCTTCGAAAAAGCGTAAATGACGCTCGCGCAGCACCTGAAACCGGCCGAGAATCTCGGTGAGGGCGACGTTCGGGTCTTTCTTGATGATCTGGCTGTAGGCCGCCCGGTTCACCAGCTCGTCGATGTACGAGCGCGTCACGGTACCCGCGATGACGTCTTCGCCGATGAGATTCGCCCGAATGGCGGTGATGATGGGCGAGATTCGGTCAGCGAACTCCCGCACGAATCGCACCACGGCCAGGCGCGCCCGGTTCTTCGCCGGAACGAAGTTCTCGTGCGCTTTCAGAATGCGGTCGTAGGCGTCGGCGATCCAGTACTTCTCGAACGCCCACGTTGCAAGAAACGCGGTGAGGCGCGCATCTTTGTGCGAGGGGGTGACGAGCACGTCGCGCATGTGGTGCATGGTGAACTGCTCGAGATCGCGCAGATACGCCAGTGCACGCAGGGTCGCGGGTTTCAACGGATGCTCGGCGAAGGCCCCGAGCGGCAGGGTCGCCTCGTGGCTTCCGGCCGCCGTTCGGGTGTATTCGCGAATGTCGAAGTCTCCTCCGCCGGTCGGCGTCGAGATGCGTGGGGTCACGGGGTGGGTCGAATCAGTCATGCAGCCCTCCAGGGCCGATCGGGGCGGCGGTAGTTCGGCGTGAACTTACACGGTTGTTCGTCGCCGTGTCGTATCGTGATTGCCATGGTTACGGCAATGGTCACAGGCGGCACTTCAGGCATCGGGGCGGCGTTCGCGCGCGCACTGGCGAAACGGGGTGACAGTCTCGTGCTCGTGGCCCGCGACCAGGCTCGGCTCGACGAGACGGCGTCGTCGCTCGCCACCGAGTTCGGCATCGCCGTCGAGACGGTCTCTGCCGACCTGTCGAACCGCGACGACGTGGTGCGCGTTGCCGCGCTGCTCGAGCGCGAGACCAACCCCATCGAGATTCTGGTGAACAACGCCGGCTTCGGCGTGCACACGGCTCTGCTGGCGATCGACACCACTCCGCACGAACGGGCGTTCGACGTGATGTGCCGCACGGTGCTCATGCTGGGCGCTTCGGCGGGCCGCACCATGCGTACCAGGGGCGCGGGCACCATCATCAACGTGTCGAGTACTTCGGGATACATCACCATGGGCAGCTACTCGGCGATCAAGGCCTGGGTGACCTCGTACACCGAGGGCCTGGCGGTGGAGCTTCGGGGCAGCGGGGTGCAGGTCACGGCGCTCTGCCCCGGCTGGGTGCACACCGAGTTCCATTCCCGTGCGGGCATACGAGAGTCGTCGATCCCGGGGTTTCTGTGGATCGACGTCGACAGGCTGGTCGATGACGCTCTCAGGGATGCGGAAAAGGGCAAGGTCATCTCCATTCCGTCTGCGCGGTTCAAATTTCTGATGTTCTTCGCACGTCATCTGCCGCGCACCACGATCCGTGCCATCTCGGGGCGCATCTCGTCGAGTCGCTCCCACTAGTGCCGACTTTTCGCTAGTCGATAGTATCGCTACGGTCTGCGTTTCGGTTCCGCCGGGAGTTTGAGTACGCTGGGCAGGTGGAGTTCGGCAATCGCTATACCTCACGGGCCCAAGCAGGAGCCCGTTTCGTGGCTCAGCGCCTGCTGCTGAAGCCCGTCATCTGGTCGATGGTGCGTGTGCACATCAGTAATCGCAAGCTGGTCAACGAGGTGCACGGGGCCTACATCGTGGTGGCGAACCATTCGAGCCACCTCGACGCCCCTCTCATTCTCGGGGCCATGCCCAGCCGGTTGTCGCGGTATCTCGCGGCTGCCGCAGCGGCCGACTACTTCTTCGACGTGTGGTGGCGAAAGGGCCTCACCGCCCTCTTCTTCAACGCCTTCCCGGTCGACCGCAGCGCCAACTCGCGCTCGAACGGCTTCACCGGCAAGCTGCTGAAGCGCGGTGTTCCGCTGCTGGTGTTCCCCGAGGGAACCCGGTCGAAAGACGGCACCATCGCGCCCTTCAAGGCGGGTGCGGCGGCGCTCTGCATCAAGGCGGGCATTCCGTGCATCCCGATCGCCCTGGTGGGTGCCACCGAGGCGATGCCGCGCGGGCGCAACTGGCCGGTACCCGGCCGCCCCGATGTCTACGTCGAATTCGGCCGCCCCTTGCGGGCCGCCGAGGGCGAGAGCGTCGACAGCTTCAACGATCGCATCGAAACGGTCATCCGTTCGATGCACGCCGAGCAGAAGGCCATCGCCGACGCTGCTCGAGCCGAACGAACCGGTACGAACGTGCACGATCACCCCACACTCGGCGAGGCCGACGAACACCGCGAAGGAGCCGCATGACCGACGTCAAGCACATGAAATGGTGGGGCTGGGGCGTTGAAGGTGTGGGTTTCCACCACGAAGACAAGCCCGGTTTCGCGCCCTTCGTCGTCAACGCCGTGGGTATCGACGTGTGGAAGGAGCCGGTGCCGCCCATCGACTTCGCCGAAGTGAATGTGCCCGAAAGCGTCGCGTCTGACGAGTTCTTCGCGGCACTGACCACCATCGTGGGGCCCGAGTACGCCACCACGGACGGCCTCGAGCGCGTCGTGCACACGTACGGCAAGAGCATCCGCGACCTCATCCGGCTGCGCGACAACGTTCTGCCCCGCGTTCCCGACGTGGTGGTCTACCCGGCCGACGAGAGCGCAGTGCAGCGCATCATGGCGCTCGCCGTGGCCGAAGACGCGGTCATCATTCCGTTCGGCGGCGGCAGTAACATCGTGGGCAGCCTCGAGCCCGTTCCCACCGAGACCCGCACGATCATCTCGCTCGACATGGGCCGCATGTCACGCGTGCTCGACATCGACGAGTACTCGAACCTCGCCACCATTCAGGCCGGCGTGCTCGGGCCCGACATGGAAGAGCAGCTGAACGCGCGCGGCTGGACACTCGGTCACTTCCCCGACAGCTTCACGCACTCCACCCTCGGCGGCTGGATCGCCACCCGCTCGTCGGGTATGCAGAGCGACAAGTACGGCGACATCGCCGACATGACCAAGGGCCTCCGCGTAGTTCAGCCGGGCAAGCTGCTGGTCGTTCGCCCCATCCCCGCTTCGGCCACCGGCCCCAGCGTGCGTGAGGCGATTCTCGGCAGCGAAGGTCGCCTGGGCATCATCACCGAAGCGACCGTTCAGGTGCACCGGCTGCCCGCCAAGCGCGAAGTGCTCGGCTATCTCTTCAAGAACTGGGATTCGGCGCTCGCTGCCATGCACGACATCGCCACGAGCGATGCTGCTCCCTCGATCACCCGGGTATCGGATGCCCGCGAGACCGCTTTCTCGTTCTCGACCTCGAAGGCGAGCCACGGCATCAGCGGCCAAGTGCAGAAGGCGCTCTTCGCCTTTCTGCAGAAGCGCGGCTGGAACCTCGACGAGGTGTGCCTGTCGTTCATCGGGTACGAGGGCACCGCGTCGAACGTGTCGCACCAGAAGTCGGTCGTGGGCGACGTGCTGAAGAAGCACGGCGCCATCACGCTCGGCAAGGGCCCCGGCGCGCTCTACGACCAGAAGAAGTTCGACACCCCGTACCTCCGCGACTTCCTGCTCGATCGCGGTGCCGCGGCCGACGTGTCAGAGACCGCAGCGCCGTGGGCGAAGCTCAAGCCGCTCTACGACAACGTGTTCGCCGCCGCCAACAAGGCGTATGCCGAAATCGGCATGAAGGGGTGGATCATGTGCCACCTCTCGCACTCGATGCACTCGGGAGCCTGCCTCTACTTCACCTTCGCGTTCACGCACGACGGCGTCGACCCGATCGCGCAGTACGACGTAGTGAAGTCGGCCATCCAGCAGGCCTTCATCGACAACGGCGGAACCCTCTCGCACCACCACAGCGTGGGTGTTGAGCACGCTCGCTGGATCGAAGACGACATCTCGACCGCAGGCGCCGACCTCGTGCAGGGAATGTTCACCACGGTCGACCCCGGCAAGAACCTGAACCCGGGCAAGATTCTGACGCGGGAGTGATTTGGGCACGAGCGTGATGCCGGGGCCGTGCGCGGCCCCGGGTTCGAAGCGGCCGGCGGTTTCGGAGTGAATGACACCGAAACCAGCATCCTGTCGGCGACTCTCGACATTCTGCGCACCAAAGGGCCGGCCGCGGTCAACGTCGAAGCTGTGGCGTTGGCGTCGGGGCTGGCGAAGACAACCATCTATCGCCGGTTCGAGAACCGCAAGGCACTGCTCGAGGCGGCGATTCTCTCGGTGGTGCTGAACCCTGTGCCGCCGCCTGACACCTCGGTCGAAGACCAGTTGCGTTGGGTCATCGGGCAGACACACGACGGGGTCGAGAACATTCTCGGCTCCGGCGGGGTCTCGGCCATCGTGGCGAACCAGGATGCCCAGTTCATGATGCTCATCCGTGAGATGCTCGTGCCTTGGGTGGAACTGGTGCGCGCGGTACTCGAGCGCGGTGTGGCGACGGGATCGCTGCGCGCAGACATCGACGTCGAAGTGGCCCTGCACTTCATTCTGGGCTCGTCGCTCGGCGAATTCATTCGCACGGGCACCATGTCAGCCGATTGGACAGAGCGGGTCTTCGGCATGCTCTGGAGTTCGGTGCGCCCGGAAGCGTAGTCGCAGTGAGGTGCCGGTGACATACCGGCGAGGTACGTCAGCAGGGTGCCGCTGCCGCGGCCCCCGCCGAGCGGTGGGCGCCGGTCTACTCGACTTCGTCGAACACTGACGCAGTCGGGCCCGCGGCTTCGGCACTGCCGATCTCGGGCAGATTCAGCCCGGCCCGCTTCAGAATCTCGGTGGTCATCAGAATCGGCCGGTGGTCTGAGAGGCCACGGCCCAGGGTTTCGACCAGTTGAACGTCGAAGCCGCGGGAGAGCAGAAAGTCGAAGTGGTAGGCGATCGACTTCGTGTAGAAGTATGTGGGGCCGTCACTGAGGTTCAGCGAGAAGCCGGCGCGCTCGGCCTGGCGGATGAGTGGCCCGCGTAGCAGCGGGTAGTTGAAGTCACCGGTCATCAGCGTGGGGCTGCCGTTGCTGAGCGCCGCGAGGTGGTCGAGCGCCTGGCCGATCTGGCGGCGGCGCAACAGGTTCGTCGCCGAGAGCGGCGAGGCGTGAAACGATGCCAGCTGAATGTCTTGGCCCGACACGAGGTCGACGAAGCGGGTGGTGAGCAGGCGTTCGATGGCCGGCTGCAGCACGCGGTCGTGAATCGACTTGCGAAGAGTGAACGCGTGCGACTCGAGCGCGGTGAAGCGGTCGGGCCGGTAGTAGATCGCAAGGCCGAGGGAGTTCTTGTACGTGGCGCTGGCGAGCTTCAGCTCACCGATCTGCTGCGGCATACGTACGCCGTCGCCCTCTTGGAGGCAGAGCACATCAACGGGGTTACGCTCAACGAGGGCAAGCAGTTCAGTGGTTGCTGCGTGCTTGCGCAGGTTGTAGCTCATGATCTTCAGTTCAAGCCGCCCAACGGTTGTTCCCCTGCCAATTGTCGGCTCTCAGTCTAACCAGCCTCGCTGGAGGGGAGATGCGAGTACCGAACGTCGCACAACAGTTCATTCGGAGTTTGGGCCCGGGCGGTTTGGTCGGGCTCAGGAGCGCGCCGGTAGTCTCGGTTCATGCGGCAGATCGAGGTGCAGGTGGCTCACCTGTTCGTGTCGCCGCTTCACCGGTATGAGGGGCGCCCGTCTGATGGGCCCGTGCCGCTTCCCGCAGGAGGCGCGGAAGGTGGCGTGGCCGAGATCGCGCTGCGCGCGCACCTCGGGGTGGTGGGAGACCGGTACTTCGGGCGGGAGGCGCACCGCAGTGCATCCGTGACCGTTATGGCGATGGAGTCGCTCGAAGCCGTCGAACGCGAACTGCAGGTGGGGCATGCTCTCGACCCGTTCGCTACCCGGCGCACAGTATTTCTGCGCGGAGCTGACGTCGACGCGTTGGCCCGCACTCGGTTCAGCCTCGACACGGGCGCGGGCGAGGTCGTGTTTCAGGGCAACCGGCCGGCGAACCCGTGCGCCTGGATGAACGTCGCTCTTGCCGAGGGCGCGCACCGGGCACTGCGGGGCCGCGGGGGTGTGCGGTGCGAGCCGCTCGCCGACGGGAACCTCACGCTGGGCCCGGCCGTTCTGCGCGTCTACGACGAGCCCTAGCCTGCCCTGCCCGACCCGCGCAAGCCTCGCTTGGCAGGGTTGACTCGGCCTCCTGCCCGGCGAAAAGTGGAGCTGCACTCAATCGAGTGAAACAGCGCGACGCGGCGCGAGCCAGCGCACCCAGCGGGAGGAACAGCAGTGACACGGTTCGGATACACCCTCATGACCGAGCAGAGCGGCCCCAAAGACCTCGTGAACTATGCCGTCGACGCTGAGAATGCGGGCTTCGACTTCGAGGTGTCGAGCGACCACTACAGCCCGTGGCTCACCAGCCAGGGCCACGCCCCCTATGCCTGGAGCGTGCTCGGTGCGGTGGCGCAGGCCACCAACCGGGTGGAGCTTGTGACGTACGTGACGTGCCCGAGCATCCGGTACCACCCCGCGATCATTGCGCAGAAGGCGGCAACGCTGCAACTGCTGGCCGACGGGCGGTTCATCCTGGGCCTCGGTGCGGGCGAGAACCTGAACGAGCACGTGGTGGGCGAGGGCTGGCCCATGGTGGATGCCCGGCAAGACATGCTCGAAGAAGCGGTGCAGATCATTCGTGAGCTGCACCGCGGCGAACTCGTCACCTGGGAGGGCGAGTACTTCAGGGTCGACTCCGCGCGCATCTGGGATCTGCCCGACGGCGGGGTGCCCATCGGGCTGGCCGTCTCGGGCGAGAAATCGATCGCCCGGTTCGCGCCGCTCGGCGATCACCTCATCTCGACCGAGCCCGAAGCAGAACTGCTGGCGGGCTGGGCGGATGCCCGGGGTGCGGGTGCTTCGCCCTCGCGCTCGATCGGCCAGATTCCCATCTGCTGGGGGCCCGACAAGGCTGAGGCGATCACGCTCGCGCACGACCAGTTCCGCTGGTTCGGCGGCGGTTGGAGCGTCAATGCCGACCTGCCCACCACCGCGGGGTTCGCAGGTGCCAGCCAGTTCGTGCGCGAAGAAGATGTGGCCGCGAGTATCGCGTGCGGGCCCGACCTCGACGAGCTCGCCGAGAGCGTGAAGCCGTTCATCGAAGCCGGCTTCAGCGATATCGCGCTGGTGCAGGTGGGCGACTATCGTCAGCAGGAGTTTCTCGACACGGTCGCGGAGCCCCTGCTAGAGAGGTTGCGCGCGCTGTAGCGCTTGCGCTTGCGCTACTGCACAACAGGCCTGCCCGTACCGCCCGAACTGCCCGAACTGCCCGACCGACTGAGAGAGGCCACCCATGGCCAGCACGCCCGCATCCGCTCCGACCGTCAGCACCGTCGACCTCAGCGGGCAGGCGCTGCCCGGCATGAGCCCGGGGCTGAACGGGGTGCTCGCCGTGCCGGCCGGTGACGGGCCGTGGCCCGCGGTGGTGATGGTGCACGAGGCGTTCGGTCTGACCGACGTGATGAAGCGCCAGGTCGACCGCATGGCGGCAGCCGGATTTCTCGTTCTGATGCCCGACCTCTTCGTCGATGGCGGCCCGAGGCGCTGCCTGCGCGCCACGTTCACCGCGATCTCCGCCGGGCACGGGCGCGTGTTCGTCGATGTCGAGGCGGCGCGGGCGTACCTGGTCGGTCGTGGCGACTGCACGGGCAAGGTGGGGGTACTGGGGTTCTGCATGGGTGGCGGGTTCGCGTTGGTGGCGGCATCCGGTCACGGATTCGACGCGGCGTCGTCGAACTACGGCCGCCTGCCGTCAGAGCTCGACGAAGCGTTCAGTGGCGCCTGCCCCATCGTCGGCAGCTACGGCGGGCGAGACAACTCGCTGCGCGGGGCGGCGGCCAAGCTCGACGCTGCGCTGACGACGCGCGATGTTCCGCATGATGTGAAGGAGTACCCCACCGCCGGGCACTCGTTTCTGAACGATGCTCCCACCGGGCCGAAGATCTTTCGGCCGCTGTTCTCGGCCATTCTGGGCGCCGGCCCCGACCCGGAGGCGGCCGCCGACGCGTGGAAGCGCATCGACGCGTTCTTCAGAGAGCATCTAGCGTCGGGCGCCGCGTGACGCCACGCCTCAGACGCCGCCGAAGCGTTCGGTGCGCACGCGCTCGGCGGGATGCCCGAGCTCAACCAGCCACCCCGCGATCTGCTCGACGAACCCGTTCGGCCCGCAGACATAGGTGAGAGGGTTCCCGGCGACCGGCAACGACAGCGTCTCCAGCTCGGCGCGAGTGAGTCGCCCGACCGAGCGGTCAGCGCCCGATGGCGCCTCGCGCGTGTAAACGAAGTCGATCGTCATGCTGGTGTCTGCCAGTGCGGCCGGCCGTCTCAACTCGTCGCCGTAGAACACGTACTCCGGAGCTCGCACCGAGTACAGCAGCCGCATGGGCGACGGATGCCCGGCCGGGCCCGCCCCGGCGACGGCCGCCCCATGGGTTCGCAGCATCGACATCAGCGGAACAACTCCCGACCCACCCGCGATGAGCTGAACCGGCTCGCTCTGCGACGGCTCCCACACGAAATACCCGCCCACCGGGCCGCGCACCTCGAGATGGTCTCCCAGCTCGAGGCCGCGAACCAGGTACGGCGACACCTCGCCGTCGTCGAGTTCTTCAACTGACAGCTCCACGAGTGTCGACCCGCCTGGTGCACCCGACGTGCTCGTGGCGCCAGCCCCGCCCATCGCATCCGCAGCCCCAGCCGCCGGCGCAGCCCCAGCCGCCGGCGCAGCCCCCGACGCGATCGAGTACTCCCGCGAGGCCTGGTACCCGTCGGGCGCCGTCACCCGCACATCGACGTGCTGACCGGCCAGATGCCCAGGCCACCCTGCGATCTCGAAGGTGAGCGTGCGCGCTGTGGCGGTCTCGTCATGCGCTTCGACCAGCTTCGCGACCTGCCAGTCAACCACCCTGGCTCACCTCACGAATAGCGTTCTTCTTTCCACGGGTCGCCCACGTCGTGGTACCCGTAGTTCTCCCAGAACCCGAGCTGGTGGTGGTTCATCAGCGTGATGTTCTTCACCCACTTGGCGCTCTTCCACAGGTACAGGTGTGGAATCAGCAAGCGCGCCGGGCCGCCGTGTGCAGGAGCCAGGTCTTCGCCGTCGAACTGGAACGCGATCCACGCCTGCCCGTTCACGAGGTCAGCGGTGCGAATGTTCGTGGTGTACCCGCCGTAACACGACGCCATGGCGTATTCGGTCGACGTGTCGACACCGTCGAACAGCCGGTCGAGCGACACGCCGCGCCACCCCATTCCGAACTGCGACCAGCGCGTGACGCAGTGCAGATCGACGGTGATGTCGTCGATGGGCTGTGCCATGAGGGTCTGCCAGTTCCACGCCTTCAGGTCGCCGTTCGCGGCCCTGATCGAAAACGCCCAGTCAGAGAGCTCGATCGTCGGCGTCGGCCCGGCAGACAGCACCGGAAAATCTGTGACCTCGTACTGCCCCGGTGGCAGCATCGGATTCTTGTCGCGCCGACGCCCGACGAACCCGGGAGAGAAGATGCCCATAAACTCAATCTATCGAATAGAGGGGTTGGTGTGACGCTTTTTCTGCCCGGCCCCGGTGAGCCGAACGATGTCGATGGTGTCAATGACCTCTTCGACGGTGATGACCAGCGAGTTGCCCGGCGACGCGGTTCCCGCGTGCTGCGGGCCTCACTCGTTCTGGCGATCGTCATCGCCATCGTCGTGCCCGGCGGCGCGGTGGCCTACGGAATCTTCCACCAGCGCATCACCGACCAGCTCGCCGTCTGGCAGTACACGCCCACCGCCGAGGTCGCGCAGATGGCCGCCGACTCCGGCATGAACGATGAGGGTCGCTTCTACTTCTACGCCAGCGCGCCCACCGTCGAGAGCGCGGCCGACTTCTCCTCGGTGTGCGGTTCGAGTACCGACGATTTCGTTTTGCTCGGCTGCTACACCGGCTCGAGCATCCATGTCTTCAATGTGACGGATGCCCGCCTTGCCGGCGTTCGAAACGTCACAGCTGCCCATGAAATGTTGCACGCGGTCTATGCGCGTCTGTCAGATGACGACAGAACCAGCCTCGACGCGTTGCTCGAGGCCCAGTACCAGCAGGTCAAAGACGACCCCGATCTGGCGGCGCGTATGAAGAGTTACGCCACCAGCGAGCCGGGTGAGCGTGACAACGAACTGCACTCCATCTTCGGCACCGAGCTGGCGAGCCTGTCGCCAAACCTCGAGGCGCACTACACGAAGTACTTCTCCGACCGCGCCAAGGTGGTGGCCGACAATGCGGCGTTCCAGGCCGTGTTCACCCAGGTTCAGAACCAGGAGAAGGCGCTCGCGGCCCAGCTGACGGCCGCCGGTGACGCGGTCGACTCTGAGAGCACGGCGTACTCGGCGGCGATGAGCGCGCTGAACGCCGACATTGCGTCGTTCAATACCAAGGCCGATGACGGCGCGTTCAGCTCGCAATCGACGTTCACAGCCGCGCGCAATGCTCTCACCGCCCGGGGTGACGCGCTCACGGCGCGATACCAGGCCATCCAGGCCGACATCGCGCACTACGACGACCTGCGCAAGCAGCTGGAGGCGGTCGACTCTCAGGCCTCCGAGCTGAACCGCAGTATCGACAGCAGTCTGCAGACGCCGGCGCCCACCGCGGGGTAGCTGCGGCGGCCCCGCTGGTTGCTGACCGTGCCTGGCAGCCGACCCCGCCAGTCGCTACGAGCCGCGAACCTGCTCGTACGCGGCCAGGGCGCGCTTGCGCGACTCGCCGAGGTCGACCATCGGTTCGGGGTAGGCCGGGGTTCCGGCCTCTGGTACAAAATGGTTGATGTACTCGCCTGCAGGGTCGAACTTCTTGGCCTGCAGCTCGGGGTTGAAGACGCGGAAGTAGGGTGCGGCATCCACTCCCGAACCCGCCACCCACTGCCAGTTCATGGTGTTGCTGGCGAGGTCGGCATCGACCAGCGTGTCCCAGAACCAGGCCTCACCCACCCGCCAGTCGATGAGCAGGTTCTTCACCAGGAACGACGCCGCGACCATGCGGATACGGTTGTGCATCACGCCGGTCTGCCAGAGTTCACGCATGCCGGCGTCGACGAGTGGGATGCCCGTGAGTCCCTGCTGCCACGCGTGCAGCACCTCTGGTTCGGGTTTCGCCCACGGGAAGGCGTTGAACGCCGGGCGCATGTTCTCGGTGGTGATCGACGGAAAATGGTAGAGCAGGTGGTACGCGAACTCGCGCCAGCCCACCTCGCGGAGGTACGCGGCCGCGCCGCCCGCACCGGACACACCGCCGCGCATCGTGTGCCACAGCTGAAACGGGCTGATCTCGCCGAATCGCAACCGTGGCGACATGCGCGAGGTGGCGTCGACGGCCGGCTTGTCACGGTCGTCGACGTAGTCGCCGAGGCCGCTGTGCTCGAACGCATCGATCTGGTCGTGCGCCGCCTTCTCGCCCGGAACCCACGCCTCGCGGAGCCCCCCGGCCCAATCGGGCTTCGTCGGCAACAGCTGCCACGATGCGATGTCTTCGCTTGCGAGCGGCCCGCCGAACGGCGTGACGTCGCCGCGCTCGGGCGCCGACAGCGGCTCACGCGGCGGCTTCGCACCGAGACACGCGCGCCAGAACGGCGTGAAGACGCGGTAGGGCGCGCCCTGCCCGGTCTGCAGTGTCCACGGTTCGAAGAGAACGTTCGCCTGAAAACTGCGGGCTTCGACGCCCTGCTCCTTCAGGCTCGACTTGATTCCCGAGTCGATCTCGCGCTCGGCCAGGGCATAACGCCGGTTCCAGAACACGGCGCCCGCGCCGGTCTCTGCGAGCAGCTCTGCGATTACCTCGGTGGCCGGGCCCCGGCGGAACGTGAGGGTGAGGCCCCGGGCATCCAGTTCGCCCGCCAGCGCCAGAAGGCTGTGGTGCAACCACCACTTCGACGCGGCACCCAGCGGCCGAACGCCCGCACTCACCTCGTCGAAGACGTAGACAGCGACGATGGGTTCGCCCCGCCGAACGGCTGCGTCGAGGGCCGGATGATCGGCCACCCGCAGATCGTCGCGAAACCAGACGACGCTTGCCGACCCCATCAGGCGCCCGGAGTCTCTACGACACAGTCGTCGTTGCCGCCGGTGATGCCGATGCGCAGTTTGTCGCAGAGGGCCGTGAGCTCTGCCAATTCGTCGGCGCTCAGCGCTGACGTCATCTGCCCCGTGATGGAGCGGCCGTGGATGCGCGCGGCATCCCGGTACAGAGTGAACCCGTGATCGGTGAGGGTGACGATGGTGCCGCGGCCGTCGGCGGGGTCGACCGCCTTGGACACGATCGACCGGTTCGCCAACCGGTCGACGAGGCGCGAGACGCTCGGTTGCGTGAGCAGCGTGCGGCTGTTGAGGTCACGAATGCGCATGCGCCGCTGCGGCTGAATCGAGAGCGTGTAGAGCACGTCGTACTCGGTCAGCGAGATACCGTGGGCGGGGAAGTCATCAGACAGGGTTCGCATCACCGTCACTTGAGCCCGAAACAGGGCCTCCCACGCCGAGACGGGCGAGACAGAAGGGGCGGTTCGGGGCGCCGATGCGTCAGCCATGCGTATCCTTTCGTACGCCTACAGGTTAGGCCGAGAGGCGTGCGTGCCGCGCGGGTTAACGGACAAGACCCGGTCGTAGAGGCTAACGACCGGGTCTTTCCCTTGCACCAAGAGTGTCCTGCAATCACATTCCGCGCTTCGCTGCCACAGCAAACAACTAACGCTCTAGAACTATATAACGGTTTCGTAACGGGCCGCTAGTTATCAAACTGTTATCTTTCAAAGTTTTTCGTATCAGTCTGCTGTGGAGCCTTCGCGGCAGCTCCCGCAGGCTCGAGTTTCCCCAGAACGTCGCCCATCGTCTGGCTCGGCGACGTTCTGGGGAAAGTCGCCCCCGACTAACGCGCCGCCCTTCCCTCACCTCGACCAGTGCATCGCTTGCGGGGAAAGCGCCTCGAATGGTTCACTCTGGGCTGGAACATCGTCGGGGTGATGGTTCTGGGGGTGCTCGGGTTCGCCGCCTTCGTCGATCAGTGGGTTCGGTCGGTTTTCTGAGGCACGAGAAGTGATGCCGAATGCGGGCCTTTCTCGGCCTCGTCAAGCATCACCTGAGCGACCGCTTGGCGAGGGGTGAATGCAGGGAAGAAGCGCCGGCGTACCGAGCTGAGGGGGAGGGCCTCGTAGTGCGGGGCGGGTCTGTCGTTCAGGGGCCCCGAATGGATCACGGTGTGCTGTGCATCGAGAATCAGGCAGTCGGCGGTGGTCTTGTCATCGTATTCGGCGCCGAATCCCGCTTTGAGAAGCCGGTGGGTGAGGCGACCGACGGCTGTCGCCGAACGACCTGTTCCGATGGCTCCGAGCCAGACCACGTGGTGAGGGCGGGCGGCGAGAACGGCGCGTGCGCCCGCGGTGAGAGTGCCTGCTTGCTTCTTCGATCGCAGCCCGAGGCCGGAGAGCACGATGCTGGCCGGGGTGATTGCCGCGGCGATGGAAGCAGCGTCGTGCACGACTCCCGTGTGTACGGTCAGTCGTGCCGACGTCGAGTGGCTGTAGCGCGCGGCATCCCGAACGATAGCGTGAACCTCGTGCCCACGTGCGAGTGCACCATCGACGAGATGCTGGCCGGTTGCGCCGCTGGCCCCGAGCACGACGATTCGCAGCAGCGGTGTCGTGGCGCTCATGAGACGCTGCCGAGCACGTCGAGTGCGGCTGCGTGAACGCCAGGGGCGGCGATCAGAATGGTGTCGGCGCCGGGGGCCCAGGGGCCACCGTCGATGGTGCTGACGGTTCCGCCGGCCTCCGTCGTGAGAAGTACGCCTGCTGCGACGCCGGGGAGGTTCGGTTCGTACTGCCAGAAGGCGTCGCTGTGACCGGCGGCGACGAGCAGAATCGGGAAGGTCGACGGCACCTGTGCCCGCACGGCGAGCGCAGAGCCGAGCATCGCTGTGATGGATTCCCCGATGCGCCGGTACGTGTCGGCTTGCCCGGCTTCTGCTTGCCCGGTGCTGACGACGGCGATGTCGAGACCGTTCTTGGCGGAGACCCGCAGGGGTACGTCATTCACGAACGCACCGCCGTCGAGCACGGCGGTGAAGGTGAGGTCGCCGACGGGCTGCCGGATGACCGTGAGAACCGGCACGTTGTCACGAACGAGAGCGATCGAGACGCACCATTCCGAGAGGCCGTGCACATGGTTAACGTTTCCTTCGACAGTGTCGACGACCCACCATTCTCCGTCGGGGAGCGAGGAGGTCTCGTTCTGCTCATCGCTGAAGCGGGCATCCGGCCGCGCCTGCTCCAGCGCCGCCCGGAGGCCTGCCGCCGCCGCCTCTTCGTTGGCCCGTGCGGCAGTGAGCATGCTCTGCCGGTCAGTCGGCCTGATGCTCGGCGAGTACAGGGCGAGAAGGCGCTCGCCCGCCTTGTGTGCGATCTCTTCTACCTGGCTGACGAGATCGACATCGGCCGGGGAGGCGTAAGCGGTGAATCGTGACGACATGTGCTTCTCCTTGTATGTGGTGTGATTCGACCGTACAAAGTCACAACACTTCAATCCAGTTCATGTTTGGTAGCTGACAAGTTAGTCTTCTGCATGTGGATTTGAATCTGTTGGTGGCGCTCGATGCCCTGATCGAACATGAGAGTGTGCAGGGGGCCGCGGCTGCGGTGCACCTGACGCCTCCCGCAATGAGTCATGCCCTGCGCCGTCTTCGGCAGGCCACCGGCGACGATGTGTTGGTGCGCAACGGCCGCGCGATGGTGCCGACTCCCCGTGCTCTGCACCTGCGAGACGAGGTGCGAGAACTCGTCACGCGTGCGGAGTCAGTGCTGTCTCCGCCTCGCTCGCTCGACCTCGCGCGGCTCGAGCGCAACTTCACCGTTCGCGGCAACGAAGCCCTGATTGCGGCGCTGGCTCCCCCGTTGCTCGCTGAGGTTGCCGGCGCGGCCCCCGGTGTGACGCTTGTCTTCCTGGGTGAACAGACCGTTGACGGGCACGACATGGCCCGCGGGGTCTCCGACCTTGAGATCAGTGGAGCCGCCCACCCATCCCCAGCCATTCGGTCGACAACGGTGGGAACCGATCAGCTCGCGGTGGTGATGCGTGCCGGGCATCCGCTGACCGCGCTCGACGCGCTGAGTATCGAGCACTTCGCAGCGGCAGTTCACGTCGTCATCTCCAGACGGGGGCGGTTGCGCGGGCCCATCGACGAGGCTCTGGCCGTGCACGATCTGCAGAGAAAGGTGATCGCTGCGCTCCCGTCAACCGCCGTCGCGCTCGAGGTGGTGCGAAACAGCGACGCGATCACGGTGGTCGCGAGTCGGCTCGTGCGGGGGAGCGATTCGTTTGCACGCCGACTGCTGCCCCTTGCGCTCGAACCGTTGCCAGCTGTGGTCAGTTGGCATCGACGGCACGACTCAGACCTCGCTCATCAGTGGCTTCGCGCCCAGGCGAGCAGCATCCTCGCGGGGCTTCTCGACTGAGTCTCGGTCGTTAACGCGGCTCTGTGGCCTCTCGCTTTTCAGTCGTAGATGACATCAAGCCCTCGGCGATTGAGCTCGGCGAGCCCGTCCCGCATCGCCTGCAACTGTTCGGGGGAGTGACCCACCCACTCCTCGAGTTCGCCGACGATCTGCACGGGCTGCCGGGTGCGGTACGACCGGGTCGGGTTGTCGGGAAACTTCTTGTCGGTCACGTTGGGATCGTCTTCGAGGTCACCGGTGGGTTCGACCACGTAGATGCGCTCTGCCCCCTCGCCCTGGGCGAGTTCAGCGCCCCACGCTGCTGCATCCAGGGTCGCCGTCGAGTTGCCCCAGAACGTCGCTCGCCGTCTGGTTCGGCGACGTTCTGGGGAAAGTCGCCCTCTCGGCGCAGGACCTACCGCCGCCGGGGCTTTCGCGGTTCGACCCGGGGTTCGCGTGCGCTCGGTGAGAGCGGCGTCCTGCGAGAATCGGTTCGTGACCGTGCCTGATGAAGTTGTGCCGCATTCGACGGCTGCGGCGGTGCTTCTTCGCCGGGGCAGGCGTCTGGAATGGTTCACCCTGGGCTGGAACATCGTCGGAGTGATTGTTCTGGCGGTGCTCGTCTTTTCTTCCTCGTCGATTGCGCTCGCGGGGTTCGGGCTCGACAGCTTCATCGAGATCGGCGCGTCGACGGTCGTGCTCTGGGAGCTGGCCGGCGTTGGTGAGCGTCGACGGCAGCGGGCGCTGCGACTGATCGGCGGCGCCTTCGTCTTGCTGGCGGTGTATCTGCTGATCCAGTCGGTCGTGGCGCTGGCGACGGCTCATCATGCCTCAGCCAGCGTTGGCGGAATCGTGTGGACCGGGGTGACCGCCGCCGTCATGTTCACTCTTGCGGCTGCGAAAGGTCGTACTGGGCGAGAGCTTCGCAATCCGGTGTTGCAGAGCGAAGGGCGGGTGACGTTCGTCGACGGACTACTGGCCGTCGCGGTTCTCGTGGGAATTCTGCTGAATCTGATGCTCGGGTGGTGGTGGGCAGACCCGGTGGCGGGGCTGGTGATCGTTTACTACGCCGCCCGCGAAGCCATCCAGATCTTCAGTCCGACCCCCTGACTACTTCACCATCACTTCGGCTCGATCGGCTCGATCGGCTCAATCGACTCGGGCCGAGCCGTCTGCAGGG
Source organism: Subtercola sp. RTI3 (assembly GCF_035018625.1). Lineage (NCBI taxonomy): Bacteria > Bacillati > Actinomycetota > Actinomycetes > Micrococcales > Microbacteriaceae > Subtercola > Subtercola sp. RTI3. The sequence continues at coordinate 23,741 of NZ_JASJXO010000009.1, forward strand.
CGGATGCCTGGCGGCAGAGTGTCGCTGCTTCGGTTTCGAACAGCAGGGCCGCGTCGATTCCCGTCGCGGCGAGGTGCCCACCGAGCTCCAGGCTGATGATGCCGTGCAACCGTGTCCACGAGAGAACGGCCAACATCAGCACACTCTCTGAGTACTGTGCGAGGCCCGACCGTTCGGCCCACTCGGTGATTGCTTCGGACATCGGCAGCCTTCGGGCGGGCGATTCGAGCGGCACGACACGATTGTCGCGGGTGGTCACGGCATCCAGCGCCTCGACGATCACGGCCATGCTTCGCGAAGCTGCCGGCACGGTGCGCTCAACGGCGAAGTCTTTGCCTGATCCGACGCTGGTCTGAAAGATCAGTCGGTAGGCGTTCGGATGCTCCACCGCCCACGTTCGGCTGCCATGAAGAACGGCGATCAAATGATCGTGCGCTGACCCCGTGGCCTGCTCGATCGCAACAAGCGCATCTGCCAATTCGTTGTACGCGTCGACAACCAGGTCTGCCAACAGCGCGTCTCGGTTTGCGAAGTACCGGTACACCGCCGCTGGCGACATCGACATTTCGCGCACGATACCGCTGAGCGACACCGCATCGGGGCCGCCGGCGCTGATCTGCTTCATGGCGAGCTCTTTGATCTCACGCACCGTTTGTGCACGGCGCTCGTCTCGTCGTGTCGGTTTGGCGGCTGGGGTGCTCATGGAGGCTCGCTCTCTCGGGTGCATTGACAGAGTAACACCCCATCACTAAAGTGAAGACCACTAACAATGTGACACAATAACGCAATGTACCGCAACGGTGATCATGCCCTCCGCACCGGCGCTCTTCATCCAATCGACCCGAAAGAAGCCTCATGACCTCCTCCGCTGCGCCGCTTCCCACAATGAGCTCCCGCGTCATCCTTCCCGGCATCGTCGAACCGAACGATCTGCAGGTCGTGACCGCTCCACTCCCCGCACCGACGGGCAGTCAGCTTCTCGTTCAGGTCGAGGCGACGGGAATCTCGTTCGCAGAACAGGCCATGCGAAAGGGGCGGTATTTCGGCCAGCCCGCGTTTCCGTTCGTTCCTGGTTACGACCTTGTCGGCCGAGTACGAGCCGTCGGCCCCGACGGCGACCGTCAGATGATCGGTCGGCGAGTTGCGTCGATGACCAAGACCGGTGCGTGGGCCGAGTACGTCGTCGTCTCCGCTCGTGACACGGTGGTGGTGCCCGACGGCATCAGCCCCGAAGATGCCGAGACAGTTGTTGTGAACGGTGTCACCGCGTGGCAGATGTTGCACAGAGCCGCGAAGGTGAAGCCGGGGCAGACGATTCTGGTCTTCGGCGCGAATGGCGGTGTCGGTGGCATTCTCATTCAGCTCGCCCAGCACCATGGCGTCAGAGTCATCGGCGCGGCGTCTCCTCGCCACCACGAGGCTCTGCGAGCGGCCGGGGTTGTTCCCGTCGACTATGCAGACCCCCGTCTCCCGGCGCTCGTGCGAATGCACGCCCCTGCCGGGGTCGACGCGGTCTTCGACAACATCGGCGGGCGTGCAACCCGAACGTCTTTCACCCTTCTGGCTCGTGGAGGCACCCTTGTGTCATACGCCATCATCGATGCCGTCAGTGGCACAGGTGGTCTCATGGCACCGTTTCTGAAAGCGATCGGCCAGGCGGTGCTGTGGAGTGTGTTACCCAACGGGAAGAGGGCGACTTTCTACGACCTCTGGTCGGGTCACACAGTGCGGCCCGTTCGATTTCGGAGGCGACTGGAAGAAGACCTCGGCCGTGTCTTCGAGCTTCTTCGCGCAGGCACCATCAACGCCAACATCGCCGCCAGATTCCCTCTTGTCGACGCCGCAGCCGCACTCGAGCTGGCGGAGTCGCGCACGCTGAACGGAAAGGTGATCCTGCTGCCGTAGTTCCGTCGCGGGCGTCAACGACCGTCGGCTGCAGCCTCGAGCGCAGCGATGTCGAGCTTGATCATGCCTTGCATCGCAATCATGGTTCGGCTGGCTCGGCCCGAGTCGGGGTCGGCAAGCAGTTCTGACAGGCGCACGGGTGTCACCTGCCACACGATTCCCCACCGGTCGGCGCACCACCCGCAGGCGATCTCCCGGCCGCCGTCGCCCGTGAACGCGCTCCAGAGGCGGTCGACCTCTTCTTGCGTGTCGCAGTCGACTTGGAACGATGCTGCGTCGGTGTACGGATGCCCGGGGCCGCCGTTCATCGCACGCCAGGGTTGGCCGAACAGGGTGAACTCGACGACCAACGCACGACCTGCGTCAGGCGTTCCGTCGGGCCAGCGCTGTACGTGGTCGATGTGCGCGTCGGGGAACAGGCTCACGTAGAGTTCAGCGGCCTCTTCAGCCTGATCGTCGAACCATAGAAACGGCACGATTCGCTGCACGAGATGCTCCTCTCACCGACCACCACTTCGTTGAACTTCACCGTAGACCTCTGCCGACCCCCGCGCCACTGAATCGTGGGTGCACGGCGGCGATCAAAACAACTCAGAACAGGTCGGGCGACGGCGTGCTGGTCTGGCGCACCGAGACATCGGCGTGGCGGTCGAAGCGGTAACCGACGCCGCGCACGGTGCGCACGATGTCTTCGTAGTCGCCGAGCTTCGAACGCAGCCGGCGAACGTGAACGTCGATGGTGCGCTCGTTGGGGATCTCTTCGTCGCTCGAGTTCCAGAGCGAGGAGATCAGTTCGGTGCGCTCGATGGTGCGCCCTTCGCGAAGAACGAGGTACTGCAGCAGCTCGAACTCTTTGTAGGTGAGGTTCGCCGGCTCGTTGTCGAGCAGCAGGCGCTTGCGTGAGAGGTCGATGACCACTCCGTCGCGGGCGCGGTCGGCGGGGGCATCCGGAGTCTGGCGGTGCTTGGCAAGAGCGGCGGGGTCTTGCAGGGCGAGGCGCACAACGTCGACGTCGCGGCCACCGGCGCCGCGCGGGGCGAGTGCCACGGCTGCGTAGGTTTCGGAGCTCGGCGCGATCTGTGCCACGAGGGCTTTGATCTGGGCGACGATGGAGCCCAGGTTGGTGTGGTCGCCCTCGGCTTTGCCCTCGTCGATTCCGACGTAGAGGACGAAACCACGGGCTTCAGTGCCCTCGGGCACGGCGCGGATGTGGGCCTGGGGCAGCGCCGGCGCGGTGTCGGCGGCAGGAGCCTGTGCCGAGGGCGTGGAAGGGTCGGATGCAGCGGTGTATGAGGTGGCGAGCGGGGTTGAGAGGTGTGCGATTGACACGGTCGTGGTCCTTTGGAGGTGATGATGCGGCACAGCCCACAGCCGAAGAGCGGCATTTGTGGTGAAACTGTGCGATTTGTCGATGCGGCGTAGAGCCGGGATTCGGCTGACCGGGGTGCGGGCCAGCCGGGAGTTCGACGGTGCTCGCCTCACAAGGGGCGGCGGCAGTCGAAGCTCGGCGAGAGAGTGTTTCTCGTTAGCGACACATTCGACACTGCATGTCGGCGCGACCGGGCATCATCGTGCCGGTTGCTCCCAGAGCCTCGAAGGAGGTAGGGGCGAACGCGTTGACAGACATGTTCACAGTAAAGCCGATAATCGCTGCCATTGTCAATCTTTTTGCGCCCTCAGGCGCGAAACGCAGGAATACAGACGGCTCGAGCGGTCTAGACCGTTCCGTAGAGGCGGTCGCCGGCGTCGCCGAGCCCGGGAATGATGTAGCCCAGCTCATTGAGCTTCTCGTCGAGCGCGCCGAGTACCAGGGTCACATCGCGGCCGGCCGTGCGCTTCTCGAGGGCGGCGACGCCCTCGGGAGCCGCGAGCAGGCAGATGGCCGTCACGTCGATGGCGCCGCGTTTGAAAAGAAAATCGATGGCGGCGCCGAGCGAACCGCCCGTGGCCAGCATCGGGTCGAGAACGAAGCACTGCCGGTCTGACAGGTCGTCGGGCAGTCGCTCAGCGTACGTGCTCGGCTCGAGGGTCTCTTCGTTGCGAACCATACCCAGAAAACCCACCTCCGCGGTGGGAACCAGCTTCACCATGCCTTCGAGCATGCCGAGCCCGGCGCGCAGAATCGGCACGACGAGCGGGCGGGGCTCGCTGAGGGCGACCCCGGTGGTGGTGGCCACGGGCGTCTCGATGGTCACCTCGTTCACACGAACGTTGCGGGTGGCCTCGTAGGCGAGCAGTGTCACAAGCTCTTCGGTGAGGGCACGAAACGTGGCCGACGCCGTGTTCTTGTCGCGCAGCACGGTGAGCTTGTGCGTGATGAGCGGGTGGTCGGCAACGTGAACTCGCATAGGCTAAATCTACTCTGTGACGGGGTGACGATGAATGATCGGGTGGTGGGGTGTGGGTGACGAGCGCAGGTCGGCCGTCTTTCCTGCCTCAGCCGACCACGACCGATGGATGCTCGACGCCCTCGCCGAGGCGCGCGCCGCCCTGACCTCGGGCGATGTGCCGGTCGGGGCCATTCTCGTGTCGGCCTCCGGCGAAGTTCTGGCGGTGGGCCACAACGAGCGGGAGCTCCACAGTGACCCCACGGCGCACGCCGAAGTGGTGGCCCTTCGCGCGGCTGGCGCGGCCACCGGCGACTGGCAGTTGCCGGGCTCGACGCTCATCGTGACGCTCGAGCCGTGCGTCATGTGTGCCGGCGCGATTCTCGCGGCCCGCGTCGAGACGGTGGTGTTCGGTGCGTGGGACGACAAGGCCGGAGCGGCCGGCTCCGTCTACGACGTTCTGCGCGACAGGCGGTTGAACCACCGGGTCGAAGTCTTCGCGGGAGTACGGGCAGACGAGTGCTCCCGGCTGCTCACCGAATTCTTTCGAACGCCAAACGAACATTGAGTCAGTCGAACACTGAGTCAGCCGAGCACTGAGTCAGCCGAGCGCCGCGTCAGTCGGAGGCCTTGATGACAATCGCTTCGGTGGGAGTCGCGAGATCGATCGGCGCGACGTAGACGTCGGGCTCGATGTAGATGACCCGGGCGATCGGCACGGCAGCGCGAATACGCGCCTCGACAGCGTTGATCGTGTGCGCCACATCGTCGAGGCGTGCCGAGGCGGGCAGCGCGATCTTCGCCGCCACCAGAAGTTCGTCGGGCCCGAGGTAGAGCGTCTTCATGTGGATCACACGCTCGACGTCGTGCCCCGCCTCGATGGCACCGAGAATGGCCTGGGCGTCGACGTCGGTCGCCCCTTCGCCCACGAGCAGGCTCTTGGTCTCGATGCCGAGAATGAGGGCCACGACGATGAGCAGGGCTCCGATGGCGATGGTTCCGACGCCGTCCCACACGCCATTGCCGGTGACCACCGCGAGCACCACGCCGATGAATGCCAGGGCGAGGCCAGTCAGTGCGGCGACGTCTTCGAGCAGAACCACGGGCAGCTCGGGGGCTTTCGCGCGGCGCACGAACTGCACCCACGACTGGGTTCCGCGGGTGTGGTTGCTCTCCTTCATGGCGGTGCGCAGCGAGAAGCCTTCGAGCGCCATCGCCGCCACGAGCACCACGATCGGCAGCCATGGGGTCTCGATCGGGTGAGGGTGGCCCACCTTCTCGATTCCTTCGTAGAGCGAGAACACCCCGCCGACGGAGAACAGGATGATCGACACCACGAACGCGTACACATAGCGCTCGCGGCCGTACCCGAACGGATGCTCGGTGTCGGCCTTGCGTCGGGATTTTCGCCCCCCGAGCAGCAACAGCAGCTGATTGCCCGAGTCGGCGAGCGAGTGCACGCTCTCGGCGAGCATCGACGACGAACCAGAGAACACGAAGGCCACGAACTTGATGATGGCGATTCCGAGGTTTGCCCCGAGCGCCGCGATGATGGCCTTGCTACCGCCCGATGCGCTCACGTCTGAACCCTCTGCTTGTGCGTTTCGACTGCCGACTGTGTTTTCCATCTTAAGCTGGTGCCGTGACCGACCAACGAACCGTCAGACTCCCCTCGATCAGCATTCTCGGCACTGGCTCGATGGGCCGGGCCATTCTGAGCGGCCTGCTGGCGCCCTCGGTCGAGGTCGACGGCGGCATTCGGGTCACCAATCGAACGGCGACCAGCGCTGCCCTGCTGCCGGTCTCGCCCGCGCTGGTGAGTTTCGTCACCACTGACACCGCAGACGCGAATGTGCTCGCGGTTCGGGGCGCCGCCATCGTGCTGGTGGCCGTGAAGCCGCACATGGTGCCCGACCTGCTCGACGAGATCGCTCCCGTACTCGAACCCGGCACGATCGTCGTCAGCGTGGCCGCCGGCGTGACCATCGCCACCTTCGAGGCGCACCTGCCACCCTCGGTCGCCGTCATTCGCTCGATGCCGAACACCCCCGCGGCGGTGGGCCGCGGCGTGACCGGTGTGAGCGCGGGAACGCGTTCGACGCCGGCGCAGCTCGAGACGGTGTCGCGGTTGTTCTCGACGGTGGGCGAAGTGGTTGAAGTGGCTGAGTCACAGATCGATGCTCTCAGCACCATCTCGGGTTCGGGCCCCGCCTACGTCTATCTGTTGATAGAAAAGCTGACCGCCGCGGCTGTGGAGAAAGGCTTCACGCCCGCGCAGGCCGCCCAGCTCGTGAACGGCACCTTCGCCGGGGCCACCGAGCTGCTGCGCCAGTCGGGCGCCAGTGCTGAACAGCTGCGCGTGCAGGTGACGAGTCCGAAGGGCACCACCGAACGTGCGCTCGCCGTGCTGCAGGATGCCCGGCTCGACGACCTCTTCATCGAGGCCACCTCTGCTGCGCTCGCTCGCGCCCGGGAGCTCGCCGCCGGCTGACGCCCGCCCGGGCATCCGGGAGCCGCGGCCATCTGCCGACTACCGCCAGCCGAGCCGCACGAACCAGACAGAACTACTGACCCAGCCGCGCAAACGCATCGATGTCGGTCGCTGTACCCGACACCACGATGACGTCGTCGGTGCCCACCACCGTGTCGGCCCCCGCGTAGACGAACGGCTCGCCCGGCGACGTGACCCCCACCACCGTGATGCCGAACCGGCGCCGCAGCCCCAGGCCCGACAGCGCGCCGCCCCGCGCCACCTTCGGCGGCCGCAGCTTGGCCAGCGAGAGCTCGTCGTCGAACTCGACGAAGTCGAGCACCTGCCCCGAGACGAGGTGTGCGATGCGCGAACCCGACTCGGCTTCGGGATAGACCACGTGGTGCGCCCCGATGCGTTCGAGGATCTTGCCGTGCGAGGTCGACATGGCTTTCGCCCAGATCTGCGGCACGCCGAGGTCGACGAGGTTCGCTGTGATGAGCACGCTGCCCTCGACAGATGACCCGACGGCGACGATGGCGATGGCGAAGTCTTGCCCGCCGATCTGGGTCAGAGCATCGAGGTCACGGGCATCCGCCTGCACCACATGGGTGACGCGCCCGGCCCATTTCTGCACGAGCACGGGGTCGGTGTCGACCACGAGAACTTCGCGCCCCAGCTGTTCGAGCTTGTCGGCGGCCGAGGCTCCGAACCGTCCGAGGCCGATGACCAACACGGGTGCGTCTGCAGACTTGTCTATAGCCAACGATGGGCCTCTCTTCTGGGTGTTTGTAGAGCTGGCGGCGTTGCCGGAGGGCGAGGGCGGCGGCGAAGGTGACGGTACCGATGCGGCCCATGAACATGGTGGCCGCCATGACGTACACCCCGGCGTCGGGGAGGCTGGCCGTGAGCCCGGTCGACAGGCCAGAGGTGCCGAAGGCCGAGATCACGTCGAACAGCACGGCGTCGAGCGCTGCGTGCGAGATCTGCAGGATGACGATGGTCGACACGGCCACGGTGGTCGCCCCCCACAGCACCACGCTCACGGCCAGGCGCAGAATGTCGGCCGGGATGCGGCGACCGAACGCCTCCATCGAGTCGTTGCCGCGCGCCTCGGCGAACGCCGCGAGAAACAGAATCGCGATGGTGGTCACCTTGATGCCGCCGGCAGTGGATGCCGAGCCGCCGCCGATGAACATCAGCATGTCGGTCACCAGCATGCTCGACCCGTTGAGCTGGTCGATGGGAATCGTGGCGAAGCCGCCCGAGCGCGTCATGGTTGAGAGAAAGAGCGACTGGAATGCTTTCTCGCCCACGCCCATCGGCCCGAAGGTGGCGGGGTTCGAGAACTCGAGCGCGAAGTAGAGCACCGCGCCCACCCCCAGCAGAGTCGCCGACGTCAGCAGCGTGAGTTTGACGTGCAGCGACCAGCGCTGGCGGCCGGGGGTGCGCAACGCCCTCGAGAGTGCATAGATCACCGGAAAACCGATGCTGCCCAGAAATACTCCCAGCATCAGGATGCCCAGAAAGTAGTAGTCCGACGCGTAGGGTGTGAGCCCCTCGGCGTTGGGCGAGAACCCCGTGTTGGTGAACGCCATCGCCGAGTAGTAGAGGCTCTGGAGTGCCGCGCTGCCGGGCGCAAGGCCATCGATGAGCATCCGGGGAAAAAGCAGCACTGCGAGGCCCAGTTCGATGACCAGCGCGCTCACCGCGACGGTGGCCAGCAGGCCGCCCACCTCGCCGAGCCGCACGGCCTGGCTCGAGCCCGCGACGCCCGCGTGGGTGCGTGACGGGTCTGCCTCGCCCGCGGCCAGAAGGCGCGACCGGAGCCCCAGCCGCCTCGAGACGATCAGCCCGAGAAGCGACGCCAGCGTCAGCACGCCGATGGCGCCGATCTGCACGCCGATATAGATGACCACCTCGCCGAACACCGACCAGTGCGTCGCCATGTCGACCGTTGACAGCCCGGTCACGCAGATGACAGACACGGCGGTGAACAGGGAGTCGGCAAGCCCCGTGCCGCGACCGGATGCACTGGCTGCCGGCAGCGACAGAACCATGGTGAACAGCACCACCAGAATCGCGAAGATGATGATCGCGAAGCGCGAGGGCGAGCGGCCCGAGAAATCGTCGACCGCGTCACGAACACGCAGGGCGAACGAGCGGGTACCGTAGCGCGGTCGTCGCACGATCGAGCTTGCCGGCATGCCCACCCCTCGTGACGAAGCACCAGCTTGTCACTGGTTTCGCAACTGCACAACGCGACGCCCAGCAACTACCCTGTAGCCATGGCCGACATTTTCTCTGTAATCGCTGACCCCACCAGGCGACACGTGCTGTCTCTGCTGCTCGAGCGGTACGTGGGTGCCGACACCTCGGTCGCCGCCGACATTCCAGCCGTCGCCGGCACCGAGGGTGACGAGCGGCCACTGGGGGAGATCAGCGTCTCTGAACTGGTTACCCTCACGGAGCTCAGTCAGCCGACAGTGTCGAAGCATCTGAAAGTGCTGAGGGATGCCGGGCTCGTCTCGGTGCGTGAGGTCGGCCAGCACCGTTACTACGCGCTCGACGCCTCGCCGCTCGAAGAGCTCGAAGACTGGGTCATTCCGTTTCTGAGCGCAGACTTCGACGAGGCCCTCGACGACGACGGAATCGGCTTCTCAGACGATCTGGCCGTGCTCACCGAACAGGCGACGTCGTCTGCGGCCCGGGTCGGCAAGAGCGTCGGGCAGACCGTTGCGACGGCCACCGAGCGCGCACGAACGATCTTCGGCGAAGCCACCAGACGGTTCCCCACCATTTCCCGTAGCAGCGATTAGGCTCCAAAAAAAGTTTTCTGAAAAGACGCAAATAATTCGCGTCGCATTAGCACTCATGGTGGGTTTGTCTCGCCCGACACAACTAATTTGCAGCAAACTCTTACGTTTTACACAACCGAAATAAAGTCCCCCCAAAGAGGGCCACAACGTTGTCTATGGTTGTCGAACAGAGCGGCCCCGACCGCCAAGACACCGTTCGTTTTGACTGAGTGAGGTTTCTTACGTGAGTAGTTCCCGGCGCCCGCCCACCCGCACACTGTTCGCTTCAACCCGCGTGAAGGTCGCCGCAGCGACTGCTGCCGTGGTTCTCGCTGTGACGGGTGCGGCCGGGAGTGCGGCAGCATTCCAGCCGGCAAGCTCGGTGTTGGCCTCAAGCTCGGTGTTGGCCGCAAGCTCGGTGGCAACCTCTGCCTCTCAGGGTACGAGCCCGCTCACGCCGCTGCCGGGCGGCCCCACCCGCCCGCCGACCGATTTCACGGCGGGCAGATACATTGTGACCTTGACCGATCCGGCTGCCGCCACCTACCAGGGCGGCGTGAACGGATTCAGTGCCACGAAGCCTGCGGCGGGCTCACAGATGAATGCGCGCTCGCTTCCGGTGCAGAGCTACAGCGACTTTCTGAACAGCACGCAGAACGACATCGCCTCGTCGGTGGGGGCGAGCATCGACTATTCGTACACGCTGGCTCTGAACGGCTTCGCGGCCGACCTCACGCCCGCCCAGGCGTCAGCACTGACGGCGAACAAGAGCGTCGCCCGGGTGACGCCCGACGAGACAAAGCACATCACCGAAGCGGTGCCGTCGACGACGTACCTCGGCCTCGACGGCTCGAAGGGCGTATGGAACACCGTCGGCGGGGTTGCCGACGCTGGCAAGGGCATTGTCATCGGTGACATCGACACCGGTATCGCGCCCGAGAACCCCTCGTTCGCCGGCGGCGCACTCGGCACGACGCCTGGCGCAGAGCCGTACACCGACCCGAACCCCCCAGCGGCATTCGCTGACTCTCCTATCACCTTCGCCAAGGCTGACAACTCGACCTTCCACGGTGCCTGTGTGACGGGCGACGAGTTCACCGCCGCCGACTGCTCGACGAAGATCATCGGCGCACGGTACTACCTCGCGGGCTTCGGCGCCGGCAACATCGCGAGCGTCGCCGATGGTGAGTACGTCTCGCCGCGTGACGGCGACAGCCACGGCTCGCACACGGCGAGCACGGCGGCCGGCAACAACGCGGTCAAGGCCACCGTCGCCGGTGACAGCTTCGGCAACATCAGCGGTGTCGCCCCTGCTGCGAAGATCGCGGTCTACAAGGTCTGCTGGACGGGTGACAAGAGCAAGGGTGTAGCCGACGGGTGCAACAACTCCGACATGCTGGCCGCCATCGACCAGGCCGTTGCCGACGGTGTCGACGTGCTGAACTTCTCCATCGGCGGTTCGAGCGCCGCAACGACCGTGTCTGACACCGACCTCGCCTTCTACGGGGCTGCCTCGGCCGGCATCTTCGTTGCGGCCTCGGCCGGCAACTCCGGGCCCGGTGCCTCGACCCTCGACAATGGGTCGCCGTGGTACACCACGGTCGCCGCCACGACGATTCCGAGCTACGAAGCCACCGCCACCCTGGGTGACGGCAGCACGTTCGCCGGCGGGTCGATCACCGTCGAAGCACACGGCACTGGCCCGCTCACGGGTGGCCTCGTTCGGGCCGACCTCGTGAAGCTCGCCGATGCAAAGGCCGCCGACGCGTTGATCTGCACTCCCGGCACGCTCGACCCGGCAAAAGTCGCCGGAAAGATCGTGTTCTGCCAGCGCGGCGTCGTCGACCGTACGGCGAAGTCTGCAGAAGTGTTGCGCGCCGGCGGAGTCGGCATGCTGCTGGTGAATGCCACGCCCTCGTCGATCGACCTCGACGAGCATGCGGTTCCCACTGTGCACCTCGACTCGACCGCCTACGCAGCGACGTTCGCCTACGCGGCGACGGTCGGCGCGACGGTCACGTTCAGCAAGGGCAACACGGCCGGCGCATCACCCGCGGCTCCGGTTCTCGCCGGATTCTCGTCGCACGGCCCCGTTCTGGCTGACGGCAGCGACATTCTGAAGCCCGACGTCTCCGCACCCGGCGTAGCGATTCTCGCGGCGGGCGCCAACGCTTTCGGCTCGGCGCCGACGTGGGAGTTCCTCTCGGGAACGTCAATGGCGGCACCGCACATCGCCGGGCTCGCGGCACTGTACCTGGGCGAGCATCCACTGGCCACACCGGCGGAGATCAAATCGGCCATGATGACCACGGCCACCGACACGGTCGATTTCGGCGGCACTCCCGTTGAAGACGTGTTCGGCCAGGGCGCCGGCAACGTGACCCCCACGAAGTACCTCAACCCCGGTCTGCTGTACCTCAACGGCCCCGCCGACTGGGATTCGTACATCGCGGGCATCGGCTACTCGTTCCACGACGCCACGCCCGTCGACCCGAGTGAACTGAACCTGGCGTCGATCGCCATCGGCTCGTTGAACGGAACACAGACCGTCACCCGAACCGTCACGTCGACAGAGGCGGGCACCTTCACGGCGGCTGCCTCGGTCGCCGGCGTCGACACCGTGATCTCGCCCTCGACGCTGTCGTTCGGCGCCGCCGGCGAGTCGAAGAGCTACACGGTGACGTTCACTCGCACCACTGCCGCGCTCAATACCTTCGCCACCGGGTACCTCACGTGGACAAGTGGCGCCACCACGGTGCGGAGCCCCCTCGCGGTGCAGCCTGTTCCGCTCGAGGCGCCGGGCGCTGTCGAAGGTCTCGGTACCACAGGCTCGGTGCCGGTCGAGGTGACTCCGGGGTCAGACGGATCGATTCCACTCGCCGTGCAGGGTCTCGCCAAAGGCTCACTGCTCACCGACCTGGTGCCGGTCGTCGCCAAGAACCCGCCGCGGGCCGACAATGTCGTGCCGGGTCACTCGGGTGGGGGAGTGGTGAGCGACAAGCTCTACTACAACACCACCGTCGCTGCGGGTACGAGTCTGGCGCGGTTCGACCTCACCTCGGTGATCACGGCCGCGCAGGGGGCTGACCTCGACCTGTTCGTCGATCAGCTCGGCGGCGACGGCACTCCGATCAAGGAGTGGTCGTCGGCCACCGGTGCGGCGAACGAGCGTGTCGATCTCATCGCTCCGGATGCCGGCACCTACCAGGTGCGTGTCGAAGTGTTCGCCCTGCCCGCGGCTGCAGCTGGCTCTCCGCCCACCAACGGGGCCTTCGACGTGAACGTCTTCGACGTCAGCCCCGGTGCGGGGGCCGGCGGATTCACCGCCACGCCGTCGACACTGGTCGGGGTGCAGAGCCAGCCGACCAGCTACACCGCGTCGTGGACGGGTCTTGACTACTCGTCGAAGTACCTCGGGCTCGTGGCGTACGGCGACACCGGTCTGAGCACCCTTGTGGGTGTGACGACGGAAGCGGCTCCGGTGGTAACGCCCCCGACAACCGACCCGCCGGCGACGGGAGCGATTCCGCCCGTGTCACCCGGTGACCCCGGTGCGACGCCGGTACCGGGCGCCGGCTCGGGGCCGGGTTCTGGTTCTGGTTCTGGTTCGGGCTCGTCGAGTGTCGGCGGGCTGGCCGCCACCGGGCTGAACCCGATGCTGCCGGTCGGTCTGGCCGCCGTTCTGCTGCTCGTCGGCATCGGCGCCCTGGTGGTGCAGAAGCGCCGCAAATTGGGCTCGAATGACCCCTCGGGCGAGTAGCCCAGACGAGTAGCCCGAACCGAACTCACGCCCCGCGGGCGGTGCAGGTCACCCTGTGCGACCCGTACCGCCCGCTTCGGCGTCGACGGGCTTTACACCGCCCACACCAGCCCCTAGAGTTACCAGTTACCACACAGGCAACACAAAGCTGGCCCGATTCCGCTCGGAGCCCGAAAGGAACACGCACGATGCCGAACGATCTGTCGGACGTACGTTTTCTCACCGTCGCCGAGGTCGCCGACATGATGCGGGTGTCGAAGATGACCGTGTACCGTCTTGTTCACTCCGGCGAACTGCCGGCCATCCGGTTCGGGCGCTCGTTCAGGGTTCCCGAGACCGCTGTTGCCGCCGTGATCGGAACCCCCGCAGCAGAGGCCGCTGAGGCTGCCGAAGCAGGGGCGTGAGCCGCCTCACTTCGCCTGAGCGGTGCAGAAACGGCGTAGGGCCGCTTGTGCGCTAGACTACTCCGAGGCAATTTTTTCCTTCCCGGCCGCGTGATACGCGGTCAAACCCAAATCTTGTGAGGTATCAGTGGGTTCCGTAATTAAGAAGCGTCGTAAGCGCATGGCCAAGAAGAAGCACCGCAAGCTGCTTCGTAAGACTCGCCACCAGCGTCGCAACAAGAAGTAGACACTCCTTCTCTGCACCGATTCAGCTGCACCGATTCAGCTGCAGTGAGTGAGTTGCACCGAGTGAGTTGCACCGAGCGTCAGGCCTAGGCCTGGCGCTTTTTGCTTGCCCAGAGCACGGGCCAGCCACGTTCGGCAGCGAGCTTCTCCAGCCCGGCGTCAGGGTTGACGGCCACCGGATGCCCCACTGCACTCAGCAGTGGCACGTCGTTGCTCGAGTCTGAGTACGCCCAGCAGTCGGCGAGGTCGACAGCTGCAGGGCGCGGTGCATCCGTCGACTCGGCGCGACCGGTGCTCGTTCCGCTACGGGTGTCGCCGGCGGCGAGACGGCTGACCGCCGCGGCCTTCTCGGCCCCGTGCAGCATCGGCCCGTCGAGCCGGCCGGTGAACACCCCGTTCTCGCTCTCGAAGCGTGTGCCGAGTGCGCCAGAGAACCCGAGGCGGGAGGCGATGACCTGCGCCATGATCTCCGCGGTCGCCGACACCAGCCAGACCTGATCGCCCTGCGCGAGGTGCGCGTTCGCCCGCTCGAGCACGTGCGGCCACAGCCGCGACACGATCTGCCGGTCGTAGACCTCTTCGCCGAGGGTTCGAAGTTCATCCTCGGTGTGCCCACGGAGCAGTTCGAGAGTGCGATCTTTCGCGCTGTTCATGTGGCGCATGTTCTCGCCCACCGCGATGAACCGGGCTTGCTGCCAGGCGAAGGTGGCAACATCCCGAAGCCGTAGCAGCTTGAGTCGCCAGGCACCGAGGCCCACCAGATAGATTGTTGCGCCGCGCACGAGGGTGTTGTCGATGTCGAAGAACGCGATGACCGGGGTGGGCGCGGGTTCGCTCATGCCGACATGCTACCCGGGCCGTGTTTCGGGCGTGCGCACTAGGGTTGAACAGTGGCGCGCGTCGAACTCACCCTCATCTCGAAGCCGGGCTGTCACCTCTGCGACGATGCCCGTGAGGTACTCGCCGGTGTGGTCGGCGAGTTCGCGGTCTCGGCCCCTGAGACCGAGATCACGGTGTCTGAGCTGTCGATCTTCGACGACCCGGCGCTCTACGACGAGTACGTCGAAGACATTCCCGTGGTGCTGGTGAACGGCCGCGTGCACACCTTCTGGCGGGTCGACCCGGCCCGCCTTCGCAGCGCACTCCTGGGAGCCTCATGATTCGCCACATCGTCACCTTCACCCTTCTGGCTGACACGGATGCCCTGCGGCACACGCAGGCCGCCTGGATCGCCGCGCAGCTCGAGTCGCTCGTGCCGCTCATCCCCGAGATCGTCGCGCTCTCGGTGTATCCCGATGTGCAGCAGACCCCGGCCAACGCCGACGTCGTACTCGTCTCGGATTTCGCCGACCACGCGGCGCTCGACCGCTACCAGTCGCACCCCGACCACGTGCGGGTGTCGGCGGGCATCCGCGAGCTCGTGGCGTCGCGCGCCGCCATCGACTTCGCGCTCTAACCGCGCGCGACCCCGCCGCGCCGTCGGCTTGCCGCAGCACGCGCCGCCCGGGAGGGTGAGAGTTTGCACAGGGGCGATGAGGTGCAGAGTTGTCCACAGATGAGGGTGCGCGGGCGCGTGGAGGCGGTGGGGTTCGTAGTGTTGGGCCATGAAAACGACCCGCACGTCGCTCTGGAGCGTAGCGCCCGGCGACCGTCCCCGCGAGAAGCTCGAGAGGCTCGGCCCCGCGGGGCTCAGTGACTCCGAGCTCGTGGCACTCGTGCTCGGTTCGGGGCTGCCCGGCGTCAATGTGCTCGACAGTGCTACGTCGTTGCTCAGCCAGGCGGGCGGTGTAGCCGAACTCATGGGCATGACCGTGCACGAGCTGAAGGCGCTGATGGGGGTCGGGGTCGCGACGGCCGGCCGCGTTGTCGCCGTCGCTGAATTGTGGCGGCGCGCCAACGACCCCGGGGCGGGTGCTGTGCTCGAGCATCCGCACGACATCGTCGACGCTGTGCGGGCATTCCTCATGGCGCGAGCCAGTGCCGCGGGTGGGCGGGTGACGACGGTCGTGGTGGTGGCCGACAGTGAGCTGCGGGTGCGGGTGGTGGTTCCGATGGCGAGCGGGGAGGGTGAGGGCATCCGGCCGCTGGTGGCGCGGGTGCTGCATGAGGTGCTCTATCGCGGAGGGGCAGCGTTCGCGCTTGCGGAGGTGCGACCCGAGCTTCCCACCGATGACGCACGGCTGTATGCGGTGCGCGACGTGCTCAAGCTCGCGTCGGCAACGGTGGGGCTTCGTTTTCTCTCGACCGTCGTCGTGACGCCCGACGATTGGTGCGCCGTCGAGTAGCCTCTGTCGAGTAGCCGCTATGGAGCGAGGCGGGTGGGGCCGCGAAAGAGGTAGGTGACCTCGCGCAGGTTGCCCTGGTGCAGCAGCAGCATGAGCACGCGTGCGAGGCCCATGCCGAAGCCGCCGTGCGGGGGCACGCCGTAACGGAAGAAGTCGAGGTACACCGAGAGCTCGTTCGGGTCGAGGCCCTTGGCCACGGCCTGCGCCTCGAGAACGTCGACGCGGTGCTCGCGCTGGGCACCGGTGGTGATCTCGGTGCCGCGAAAGATGAGGTCGTAGCTCTTGGTCAGTGCATCGTTCTCATCACTGTGCATGTGATAGAACGGCCGGATGCTCGTGGGGTAGTCGGTGAGGAACACGAACTGGTGCCCGAAGGTCTCCTCGACGTACGCAGCGATCTGGCGTTCGCCTTCCGGATCCATGTCGTCGTCGTTGCGGTCGACGACGTGCCCGCGCGAGGCGACGATCTCTTTCGCCTCGAGCAGCGGAATGCGCGGGAACGGGATGCTCGGCACCACCACATCGACATCGAAGAGCTCTTTGATCTCGGCGCCGTGCTTCGCGGCGACCGCGGTGAACCCGGCGACCAGCAGCTCTTCTTGCATGGTCATGACGTCTTCGTGGCTGTCGATCCAGCTGATCTCTGCGTCGACACCGGTGTATTCGGTGGCGTGGCGCGAGGTGAACGACGGGTCGGCGCGAAACACCGGGCCGATGTCGAAGATCTTGCCGAAGCCGGCCGACTGGGCCATCTGCTTGAAGTGCTGCGGGCTCTGCGCAAGGTACGCGGTGGTGTCGAAGTAGTCGAGTTTGAACAGCTCGGCGTTCGACTCCGACGGGCTCGACATGAGCTTGGGGGTGTGGAGCTCGACGTAGTCGCGCTCGACCCAATAGGTGCGGAACGCGTGCTCGAGGGTGGTCTGAATGCGGAAGATGAGGGCGTTGCGAGGTACCCGCAGGTCGAGGAAGCGCCAGTCCATGCGCTTGTCGATGCCGCTGTCGGCCGCAATGGGTGTCTCGGCGAGGGCGAACGTCGACACGGTGAGCGAGTCGAGCTTGATCTCGATGCCACCGAGCTTGACGCGCTCGTCGTGCTTCAGCTGGCCGGTGACGGTGACGAACGAACCCTGGGTGAGAGCCGAGATGGTGGTGGCGGGCTCGTCGGCGATCACGACGCCGTCAGCGTCGGAGTTGCGCGGGTTCACGAGCTGAACCGCACCGCTCTCGTCGCGCAGAACGACGAACTGCACCTTCTTCTGGTCACGAACCGTTTCGACCCACCCCGAAACACTGACGGGGCCGTCGGCCAGGGCGGAGAGGTCTTTGATGAGTACGCGTTCAGTCACGGTCACCAATTCTACTGCCCGCGGGCGCGGGGGTCAGATGCGTGAAGCGTACGAACGCGTGGGTACCGGGCGGTAACCGTCGCGAACGATCAGTGCCGTGGTGGCGACGATGGCTGCGAGAGCCAGAAGACCGAGAACGCTGAGAACAATGATGAGTGCCATGAAAAACCTTTCCTGACACCAATTGAACAACCGACAACTGTTCAGCACAATCTACTTCTTCTTGCGAGATGGTGAAGTCGAGCTTCACTGTTGCGCTGAGCGCTCAGGTGCTGAGCAGCTTGGGTTGTTCTACGCTACGTAAACTAAGTGCCGTGGTAGCCAGCCGAATTCATATCGTCCGTCACGGCGAGGTCTATAACCCTGATCACGTGTTGTACGGGCGCCTGCCCAATTTCGGGTTGTCAGACCTCGGAAAGCGCATGGCCCAGGCGGCCGCCGACGAGCTCGCGTCTCGGGGCCGGCCCGTGACCGCACTCTTCGCATCGCCCCTGCAGCGCGCCCAGGAGTCAGCGGCACCCCAGGCGGCAGCGTTCAACCTGCCCATCCAGACCGAACCCCGCATCATCGAACCGACGAACAAGTTCGAGGGCATGAGCCCCCGGGTTCGAAACGCGGCGCTCCGCCAGCCCAAGAACTGGTCGTGGGTCATGAACCCCTTCAAGCCCAGCTGGGGCGAGGCCTACAAGAGCGTCACCACGCGGATGCTCGCCGCGATCGACGACGCATACAACTCCGTCGACGACGGCGATGTGGTCATGGTCAGCCACCAGCTGCCCATCTGGGCCACGCACCTCGAGATCACCGGCCAACACCTCTGGCACGACCCACGTAAACGACGCTGCAATCTTTCGAGCATCACCACCGTCGAGCGACAGGGCGATCGTTTCGTCGAGATCGGCTACGCCGACCCCGCCGGTTCGCTGCTGGTCGGTGCCGTCGACGACGGGGCGGTGTGATTCGGTGACGATTCGACGACCACTGCTGGCTTTCGCCGCGGCCGCGCTCGCGGTGGGCATTCTCGCGGGCTGCAGCAGTGACCCGCTCGCCGCCCAGTACCGCAGCGGTGACAGCAAGCAGTACATCGCCGGCGACGGCACGGTCACCGAGATCGCTGCCGAGAACCGAGGTGCCGTGGTGAGCTTCACTGGCACCGATGACACCGGTGCGGCCGTCGATTCGTCGACGTACCTCGGCCAGGTTCTGGTGCTCAACTTCTGGTATGCCGGGTGCGCGCCGTGCCGCGCCGAAGCTCCCGCCCTGCAGACGCTCAGCGTGAAGTACGACGGCAAAGGCGCGAGCTTCCTCGGCGTGAACGTGCGTGACCAAGCAGCCACCGCGGTGGCGTTCGGCCAGTCGTTCGGTATCACGTACCCCTCTGTCATCGACACGAATGGTGCTGTTCAGCTCGCGCTGAGCGGGCAAGTGGCTCCGAACGCCGTTCCCACCACGTTGGTGATCGACAAGAAGGGCCGGGTCGCCGCACGTATTCTCGGCCAGGCCACCGAACCGAGCATCCTCGATACCCTCATCGGCGACGCCGTCGCCGAAACGAGCTGATCGGTGGCCGTTTCGTGGTGAACCCGTTCGCCGAGGCTGTGCTGAACGGCCAGTTGATCGTCGCCATTCCCATCGCCATGCTGGCGGGCCTGGTGTCGTTCGCGTCACCCTGCGTGCTGCCGCTCGTGCCGGGCTACCTCGCCTACGTGGGCGGCCTGAGCGAGCCGGGGGAGAAGCGCAACCGCCGCCGGGTTCTGCTCGGCATCAGCCTGTTCGTGCTCGGCTTCTCGCTGGTGTTCATCGCGGCCTCGACTCTGTTCGGCGCGCTGGGTGTGTGGCTGCTGGTGTGGGGCGACGTGATCACCCGGGTGCTCGGCGTGATCGTGATTCTGCTGGGGTTGGTGTTCTTCGGCCAGTTCAGCTTCATGCAGCGCACGTTCAAGCCCACCTGGCGACCCGCCACCGGCCTCGCTGGCGCACCGATTCTCGGCATCGTCTTCGGCCTGGGCTGGACCCCGTGCATCGGCCCGACGCTCGGTGCCATCCAGGCGCTCAGCCTCACGGGCGGCTCCGCTGCCAGCGGCGCCCTGCTCGGTCTGTTCTACTGCTTCGGCCTCGGTATTCCGTTTCTGCTGGTTGCTCTCGGGCTCAACTGGGTCACGCATTCCATCGCATTCCTCAAACGGCATATTCGTTTCATCAACATTCTCGGCGGCGCGGGCCTCGTCATCATCGGCGTTCTGATGGTGAGCGGGTTCTGGACCATCTGGACCTATCAACTGCAGGCGGTGATCACCGGTTTTGTCCCGGCCATCTGACCACTTCGATTCCCCCGACCCCGCGGCAGAGCGCCGACCGAAGGCTGGCGGCACGGGCCCCGGCGACGGCTCCGGCGGCCCAGACGGCCCGGGCGGCTCCGACGACATCGTGCAGCCCAAGCTCGGCTTCGTCGGCTGGCTGCGCTGGACCTGGCGCCAGCTCACCAGCATGCGCACCGCGCTCTTTCTGCTGCTGCTGCTCGCCCTCGCCGCCGTGCCCGGTTCGCTCGTGCCCCAGCGCGCCGCAGACCCGAACGGCGTCACGCAGTACTTCGCCGACAACCCCAGCCTCGCCCCGTTTCTCGACAAGCTGCAGGCGTTCGACGTCTACACCTCGGCATGGTTCTCGAGCATCTACCTGCTGCTGTTCATCTCGTTGATCGGTTGCGTCGTTCCGCGCGCAAAGCACCACTTCGACGCCCTGCGCGCCAAACCACCGCGCACCCCGGCACGCCTCTCGCGGCTCGCCGGCTTCGAGCGGCGCGAGGCCCCCGACGGCATCGGCGCTGTCGCGGCCATCGAATCGGCCCGCAAACTGCTGCGCAAGTCGGGATACCGCGTCGTCGTCTTCACCGCCCCCGGTAAGAACGGCGCGGGCGAAACGGCGTCGGTCTCGGCCGAGCGCGGCTACGCGCGGGAGACGGGCAACCTCGTGTTCCATGCCGCGCTGGTGGGCATCCTGCTGACCGTCGGTGTCGGCGGCGGCTACGGGTTCAGTGGCCAACGCGTGCTCGTGGCGGGCGGCGGCGTGTTCGTGAATACCCTGAGCGCGTTCGACTCGTTCAACCCGGGCCGGTTCTTCAGCGAAGACTCGCTGGCGCCGTACTCGATGAAACT
Organism: Subtercola sp. RTI3; assembly: GCF_035018625.1. Taxonomy (NCBI): domain Bacteria; kingdom Bacillati; phylum Actinomycetota; class Actinomycetes; order Micrococcales; family Microbacteriaceae; genus Subtercola; species Subtercola sp. RTI3. Next base: position 44,416 of record NZ_JASJXO010000009.1, read on the forward strand.
CGACCAGTTCACGGCGACCTACGAGACGAAAGCCGACGGCGCCTTCGGCCAGCCGATCGACTACAACGCCATGGTGACGACGCAGGAGCGCGGCCAGGCTCCGCAGACGGCCGACATCAAGGTCAACTCACCTCTGCGCATCGGCGGCACCGACGTATACCTGCTCGGCAACGGCTATGCGCCCACCATCACGGTGAAAGACCCGAACGGCAAAGTGGTCTTCACCGACTCCGTGCCGTTCTTGCCGCAAGACGCCAACCTCACCTCGGTGGGTGTTGTGAAGGTTCCGGATGGCCTGTCAGAGCAGCTCGGAATGATCGGCTTCTTCTACCCCACACAGGCCACCTCGACGACCGGAGCCTTCTACTCCACCTACCCCGACGCCGACTACCCCGTGCTGACGCTCAACGTCTACGACGGAGACCTCGGCCTGAACGGGGGAGTGCCCACCTCGGTGTACTCGCTGAACACCGACAAGATGAAGCAGCTGACGGGCGGGTCGACCGGCGTGGCGTCGATTCAGCTGAAGCCCGGCGACAGCCAGGCGCTGCCGAACGGCCTCGGCACCATCAGCTTCGACACCGTTCACCGCTACGCCTCGCTCGACATTCACCACGACCCCACCCAGGGCTGGGTGCTGCTGTTCGCAGCCTCGGCACTGCTCGGGCTGCTGATCTCGCTGTTCATCCCGCGCCGACGCGTCTGGGTGAAGGCCACCGAGCGTGCCGACGGCACGCTGAGCCTCGAATACGCCGGTCTCGCTCGTGGCGAAGACCCGCGGCTGCTGCCCGCAGTGGCCGACATCGCCGAAAGGCACTCGAAACTTCTCACGGGCGCTACACCGCCCGAAACAAACGCTTAGGCTACTATCGTGACCCTCGACGAGTATTCGATCTTCTTCTTGTATGCAGCCATGGCTGTGTATGCGTTCGCCTTCATCGCGTTCGCCCTCGATCTTGCTCGCCGGTCTGCCCAGGTCTCGGCCGGCAACACCGTGGCGGTCGACGGCTCGGTCACAACGGCGCCCACGGTGCGCGAGAGCGTGGCGGCGGGTTCCGGTGCATCGTCGGCCGTGCTGAACGCGAGTTCGGCCACGCTGGTCGCAGAGCGCCCCGCCGGCGGTTCTGTCGATGGCAGCGCGAAGAGCGGCAAGAATGGCGCAAACGTCGCGAACGGTGCGGTCGCGGCCGACGGCAGCGTCACCCGCCGCTCGCTCAGCCTCCGCTTGGGCGTCTCGTTCACGGTCATCGGTTTTCTGCTCGAGCTGACTGCCGATGTTCTTCGCGGCATCGCGGCGAACCGCGTGCCGTGGGCCAACATGTACGAGTTCTCGATGACCGGAACCGTGCTCATCGTCGCCGTGTTCCTCGTGGTCATCACCCGCGTCGACCTGCGCTTTCTCGGCACGTTCATCACCGGGCTCGTTCTGATTCTGCTCGGCATCTCCACGGTGAACTACTACGTGGTCATTGCTCCTCTGCCGCCGGCGCTGCAGTCGGCCTGGCTCGTCATCCACGTGTTCGTGGCGAGCCTCGGCACGGCATTCTTCGCGCTCGGTTTCGCGCTGTCGGGCATCCAGTTGCTGCAGTATCGACGTGAGACACTCACGCTCGGTGCCAAGTTCTTGAAGCTCAAATTTCTGGCATCGCTGCCCGATTCGACCCGGCTCGAGAACCTCGCCTACCGCGTGAACATCGTGGGGTTCGTATTCTGGACCTTCACGCTCATCGCCGGTGCCGTGTGGGCCGAGCGTGCGTGGGGCCGCTACTGGGGTTGGGACACCAAAGAGGTGTGGACCTTCATCATCTGGGTCATCTACGCGGGCTACATTCACGCCCGTGCCACCCGCGGCTGGCGCGGATCGCGCTCGGCGTGGCTCGCCATCATCGGTTTCGGCGCGGTGCTGTTCAACTTCGGCGTCGTGAACGTGTTCTTCCACGGCCTGCACTCGTACTCGGGCCTGTAAGCCCAGACCGCTGGATGCCCCGCCTCAGCGCTGGCCGCGCGCCAGCTTGAGGTAGCGGTACACCGTCGGCTCCGAGACATGCAGGGCAAGGGCCGCGTGCGCGACAGCGCCCTTCATCAGAAAGATGCCGGCGCTGTCGAGTTCGCGAACGGCCTGGATCTTCTCCTCGGGTGTCATGCGTGAGCCATCGACGCCGAGGCGTGCGACGGTGCGAGCCACGTTGTCGCGCGTGAGTTCGTCGACGCTGAGGCTCAGGCGCTCGGCGACTTCGGCCATCTCGGTGCTGCCGTGCGGCGCCCGGCGCCCGGAGTTCTCCCACCCTGAGGTCTCCCGGCCACGGTCGTCGTCGGTGGGCCGCTGCTCCGACGACTTCAACAGGCCCGTCGTCTGCGTGATCGACTCGAGCAGCTGCCTCGCCTCGTGCAGGGGGCCGTCGTCGACGTTGAGGCAGAGCATCCCGATGACCGCGCCGGCCTCGTCGCGCACGAAGAAAGTCGACGATCGAAAGTAGCCGCCGCTCTGCGACTGGGCGAGGTAGTTGGTGAGAAAGTCGCGCTCGAGGTAATCGTGGTTCTGAAGAATCTTCAGCACCAGGTCGGTGGCCGGGCCACCCACGCTTCGACCGCTCATGGCACCGTTCTCGACCGCGATGATCGAGCGGGTTAGGTCGCTGATGTCATGCAGCACGATCTCGGTGCGCGGCCCCATGAGCGAGCCGAGAAAGGGGAGCAGGGCGAGATAGGGCTCGAACTCGGGCCGAATGCGTCGCTCCGGTTCGGTGGGCGCGATATCGGTCATGGGCACATCCTTCCCGAGAACAGTGCAGAGAACAATGTTTCGTTTCGGTAAAAACTTATCGTCAGCATGATAAATAACTATTATCGTGCGAAAAGTCAGGCTAGTGTGTTTCGGAGAGACCCCGGAGCATGCACCAGCAGCCTCTGTGACAATGACGACCAAAGGAAATCTCCATGCGCACCACACGAAAAACAGCGCTGGCGGCGACACTCACCGCCGCAACACTCGCCGTACTGCTGTCGGCCTGCGGCGGCCCCTCGGCACCGCAGCCCGGGGCATCCGGTGCCGCAACAGGCGCAGCGAGCCTGATTCCCGACACGTCGGCCCTGCTCTCGGCCGTGAGCGCTGACGCCACGCTCGAGGCGCAGGTTCCGGCAGCCATCTCGGGCACGAAAGAGTTGAAGGTCGGCTCGTACGTGCAGTCGGCTCCGAACAACTTCTTCGCCGCCGACGGGTCGACCGTGATCGGCTCAGACCACGACATCATCACGGCCATCGCTGCCAAGCTCGGCCTGAAGACCACGTACTCGAACATGGACTTCGGCGCGCTCATCACGAGCCTGCAGTCGGGCCGCGTCGACGCGACCATCGCCGCCATGAACGACACGGCAGCCCGCCAGCAGACCATCGACTTCGTCGACTACCTCACCAGCGGCATCACCCTCATGGTGCAGAAGGGCAACCCGGCGAAGATCAGCAGCCCGGCCGACCTCTGCGGCAAGAACATCGCCGTGGTCACCGGAACAAGCCAGCAGACCTTTGCCGAAGACACCAGCGCGAAGTGCGTCACCGACGGCAAGACCGCCCTGAACATCACGGTGACCGACAGCGACAGCCAGAACCAGACGCAGCTGCGCACCGGCCGCATCGACGCGATCGTGAACGACCTGCCGAGCGCGGTGTACATCTCGAAGACGACGCAAGACGGTAACGCCTTCGAGGTCGTTCCCGGCGATGTGATCGACGGCGCGCCCTACGGCATCGGCGTCAACAAAGACAACGCGGCTCTCCGCGACGCCATGGCCAAAGCGCTCGACCAGCTGATCGACGACGGCACCTACGGCAAGATTCTGGATGCCTGGGGCATCTCCTCTGGCAAGGTCACCACTGCGGTTGTCAACGGCGGCAAGTGATGACAACCCCGTCGGTGCGCGAACTTATGCCCCAGGTGCGCCTGCGCCACTGGGGGCGGTGGGTCATCGCAGTCGTCATCCTGGTGATTCTCGGGGCGCTCGCCTACGGGGCCTCACAGGGTGACATCTCGTGGCGCGACATTCCGTACTACATCATCTCGCCGATCATTCTCACGGGGCTGGTCAACACGATCATCCTCGCGGTCGCGGCGCAGGTGGTTGCGGTTGTTCTCGGTGTGATCATCGCGCTCATGCGCATCTCTGAGAACCCGGTGGCGAAGTGGTTCGCGGCGGCCTACACCTGGCTGTTCCGCGGGCTACCCGTGCTGCTGCAGATTCTGCTCTGGTACAACCTCGCACTCATCTTTCCGCGGCTGCAGCTGGGCATCCCGTTCACCGACGTCGTATTCATCGACCTCTCGACGAACGCGGTCATGACCACGTTCGTGGCGGCCTTTCTCGGGTTGATGCTGAACGAGAGCGCCTACATGGCCGAGATCGTGCGGGCGGGCCTGAACAGCGTCGACCGCGGCCAGATCGAGGCGGCCCAGTCGATCGGCGAGACGCCGCTGCAACGCATGTGGCGCATCGTTCTGCCGCAGGCCATGCGGGTGATCATCCCGCCGACCGGAAACGACTTCATCAACATGCTGAAGGGCACCGCGATGGCCTCGGTCATCGGCTACGTGGAGCTGATCAGGGCGGCCAACAACATCGCCTCGTTCAACCTGCAGGTGATGGAGACGCTGATCGCCGCGGCCTTCTGGTACATGGTGATCGTGAGCGTTGCGAGTGTGGGCCAGTCGTACCTCGAGCGTTCGTTCGACCGCAGTGACCGCGCCAGGGGCGGCAGCGGCGGTTCGCGCCGGGCCCGGCGTCGCCTCGCCAGAGACCTGATGACCCCACCGCTCGTGAGGAGCCAGTCATGACCGATTCCCGAACCACCCGGCCCGTGCTCGACGCGGTGCGGGTGAGCAAGCACTACGGTTCGAACGAGGTGCTGAAAGATGTCTCGTTGCAGGTGGCTGCGGGCGAGGTGGTCTGCATCATCGGGCCTTCCGGCGCCGGCAAGTCGACGTTCCTCCGCTGCATCAACCGGCTCGAGGTGCCCGATGCGGGCGAAGTCTGGGTCGATGGTGAGGCGATGGGCTTCGAAGAGCGCGATGGAAAGCTCTACGAGCTGAGCGAGCGCCGCCTGTCGAAGCAGCGCGCCTCCACCGGCATGGTGTTTCAGCACTTCAACCTGTTTCCGCACCTCACCGTGCTCGGCAACGTCATGGAGGGGCCTGTGCGGGTGCAGAAGCGCCCGGCCGCGACCGTGAGGGCCGAAGCGCGTGCGGTTCTCGAACGGGTGGGTCTCGGCGACAAGATCGACAGCTACCCCAGCCAGCTCTCCGGCGGCCAGCGCCAGCGCGTGGCCATTGCCCGGGCGGTGGCGATGAAGCCGCTCTTTCTGCTGTTCGACGAACCGACGAGCGCGCTCGACCCCGAGCTGGTGGGCGAAGTGCTCACCGTCATGGCCGGGCTCGCCGCCGACGGTATGACCATGCTGGTGGTGACCCATGAGATGGGCTTCGCCCGCGAGGTGGCCGACCGCGTGGTGTTCATGGCCGACGGCGGCATCGTGGAACAGGGCACGGTCGACGAGGTGCTGCTGCACCCCCGTGAGGCGCGCACGCAGCGCTTTCTCGAGCGGGTGCTGGCGTGAGCGGGTTCGACACCTACCTGCGGAGCTTCGGCGAAGACGTCGGCTACCTGAACTTCGCGAGCTACGGGCCGCCCTCGCACGAGGTGGCGGCGACCGCCGAGACCCTCATGGCCACGGCCGTGCGCGGTGCGGTGGGGGCCAGCGACCGGATGCACGCCGAAGACCTACGCGCCCGTGCCGCCTTCGCCCGCCTCAGTGGGTTCGCGTTCGACGCTGTCTCTCTCATTCCGCACACCTCGCTCGGCCTCTTTCAGGTCGCGTTCGGAATCGACCGGGGCACCGTTCTCATTGGCCGCTCCGAATTTCCCGCGAACCTGTACCCGTGGCTCCGCGCCGCAGAGATCGGCCTGTCGCGGGCCCGACTCATCGGCGCGGTGGGGCAGAACATCACGCCGTCAGCGATCGCAGAGGCGCTGGCAGAGACACCCGACGTCACGGCCGTCACGGTGAGTGCCGTCGACTTCCGCTCGGGCTTTCGGGCCGATCTCGCCGGTATCCGTGAGGCCATCGGGCCCGACCGGCTGCTGATCGTCGACGCCATCCAGGGCTTCGGTATCGTCGAGATGCCCTGGTCGCTGGCCGACGCCCTCGTGGTGGGCGGCCAGAAGTGGCTGCGCGCTGGCTGGGGTGCCGGGGCGCTCGCGTTCTCCGGCGCCGGGCTCGAGCGTATCCGCCCGGTGCTCGGTGGGTGGACAGGAGTACTCGAACCTTCGCGCTACGACGGCGCCGAGCATCCGGTGCGCCCCGACGCCCTGCGCTTCGGCATCTCGAACCTCTCGCCGTTCGCGACCGGTTCGTTCGCCACGGCACTCGAACTCGTCGAGGCGGCGACGGTCAGCGCCATCGAGGCCCGCATTGCCGACGGGGTGGATGCCCTGCTCGACGCCCTCGACGACGCCGGCCTGCCCGCGGTATCGCCACGCGAACGCTCGCGCCGGGCCGGCATCGTGGCGCTTGCGCTGCCCGGCCGCGCCCCAGCGGCACACCGTGCGCTGGCGGAGCGCGGCATCACCACCACCCTGCACGGCGACGACCGCATCAGGCTCGCCGTTCACGCTACGACAGAGGCGACCGTCTTCGAGACGGTGGCCGAAACGCTAGGAGAATACGTATGACCGCACAGCCCGCCAGCACCTTCAGTGCCCCGCTCACCGCCATCAGCACGACGAACGCGCCCGGGGCAGTGGGCCCCTATTCACAGGCGGTTCGCACCGGCGACCTGCTGTTCGTCTCGGGCCAACTGCCCATCGACCCGGCCACCGGCGTCTTCGCCCTGGGCGGCATCGGTGCCGAGACCACGCAGTCGCTCCGGAACGCCGAGGCGATTCTGCTCGAGGCCGGTACGTCGCTCGATAACGTGGTGAAGACCACGGTGCTCGTCACAGACCTGGCCGACTTCGCCGAGATCAACGCGGCCTACGGCGCTGTCTTCACCGGCCCCGTGCAGCCCGCGCGCGCGGCCTATCAGGTGGCCGCGTTGCCGATGGGCGCGAGGGTCGAGGTCGAACTGGTCGCCGCGTGCCGGCCGGTCGACTCGGTCGAGGAGACCAGCAGGGCGTAGACCCGCTCGAGGCGCTCACGCCACCACACGTCTCGCTCGTCGCTTGCGAGTTGCTGCTGTACGAGCGACTCGTCGAGCAGCGGGCGTACGACGGCGATCGACCCGTTCACGGGGATCAACGGTTCGGCGGTGACATCGGCGGCCAGCAGGGCGGCCGTGGCCAGCCCGCAGTCGTATTCCAGATTCGGAATACATGCGGCGAGGTGGGCGCCCATGGCGATTCCGATCGAGGTGTCGAGAGCTGACGAGACCACCACGGGCAACCCGGCACGGCGAACGATGTCGAGGGCCGAATGGATGCCCCCGAGCGGCTGCGCCTTGATGACCAGCAGATCGGCGGCGCCCCGGCGGGCAACGTCGAGCGGATCATCCACCTTTCGCACACTCTCGTCTGCCGCCACCGGAATACCCATGTACTTCACGCGCTGGCGGATCTCCCACAGGTCGTCGACGCTGGCACACGGCTGTTCGACGTATTCGAGGTCGAACTCGGCCAGGGCGTGGATGGCGTGTTCTGCCTCGTCGACATTCCAGCCGCCGTTCGCGTCGAGCCTGATGCGGCCCTCGCTGCCGAGGTACTCGCGCGCCGCCCGCACGCGGGCGATGTCGTCGTCGAGGCTCTGGCCACGTTCGGCGACCTTCACCTTGATGGTGCGGCAGCCCGGGTAGCGATCGAGAACGGCACTCACGTCGGACTCGCCCACAGCGGGCAGGGTGGCGTTCACGGCAATGCGGTCGCGGAGGAGGTCGGGGGTGGGCTGCCATCCGAAGTCGATGGCACCGGCCAGCCACGCCACGGCCTCGGCATCGGAGTACTCGATGAACGGCGAGAACTCGGTTGCGCCTTCGGGGCCCCGCAGAATGACCGCTTCACGAACATCCACCCCCCGGAAGCGCGTGTTCAGCGGCAGAGAGACCACGCTCGCGAGTTCGAGCAGTTCTGTCAGCGTCGGCAGGGGGCGGTGCGTTTGGGCCATGACCCATTGTTGCGCGCCGAGCGCTGTTCTGTGCGCGCGTAGGCTTGGGGGATGGTCACACCAACGCCTTCTGTCTCTGAGATCTTCGACGCGGCCGAGTGGGTGGTCGCGCCCGGTGCCGAGGCGATGACCGACATCACGTACCACCACGACCTCGCCGGCCAGGTTGCCCGCATTGCGTTCAACAGGCCAGAGGTGCGTAACGCCTTTCGCCCGCATACCGTCGACGAGCTGTACCGTGCACTCGACGACGCCCGGCAGAATCCGCGCATCGGCGTCGTGCTGCTCACCGGCAACGGCCCAAGCCCGAAAGACGGCGGCTGGGCGTTCTGCAGCGGCGGTGACCAGCGCATCCGCGGGCGCGACGGTTACCAGTACGCACAAGTTGACGGCGCGGGGCTGAACGCGGCCAGCACCGGGAGGCTGCACATTCTCGAGGTGCAGCGGCTCATCAGGTTCATGCCGAAAGTCGTCATCGCAGTCGTTCCCGGTTGGGCCGCCGGCGGTGGGCACTCGTTGCACGTGGTCTGCGACCTCACCATTGCGAGCGAAGAGCACGGCAAGTTCAAGCAGACCGACGCCGACGTCGGCTCGTTCGACGCGGGGTACGGCAGCGCGTACTTCGCCCGGCAGATCGGGCAGAAGAACGCCCGCGAGGTGTTCTTTCTCGCCCGGGAGTACAGTGCGCAGCGGGCGTACGAGATGGGCGCTGTGAACGCGGTGGTGCCGCACGCGTCACTCGAGAAAGAAGCGCTCGAGTGGGCGCGCACCATTCTCACGAAGTCGCCCACGGCCATCCGGATGCTCAAATTCGCCTTCAACGCGGTCGACGACGGCCTCGTGGGGCAGCAGGTCTTCGCCGGCGAGGCCACCCGTCTCGCATACGGCACCGACGAGGCCGTCGAGGGCCGCGACTCCTTCCTCGAGAAGCGGGCCCCCGACTGGTCGCCGTACCCGTACCACTACTGACCCGCCGCGCTTCTGGCGGGTGTGGGTGCGGGATACGCAGGCGGGCGGGCGAGGAGCTTAGGGTTGGGAGATGACGAGGCGACTTGAGGTGCTCAGCGCGGGTGACGCAGGCGCGGTGGGGGTGGCCCTGAGGGCCGCGCTCAGCGGAGCAGGGCCGGCCGTGCTGCCGCGCGAACCCGTGGCTCCGGCCGGGTCGAGGCACAGTTCTCTGGCCACATCGGTGCCAGCCGTGGTGCGCGGGGCAGAGGTGCCGGCCACCGTGCCGCAGAACGTGGCGCTCGTCATCGAGACTTCTGGTACATCGGGTGTGCCCAAACGCGTGGCGCTCAGCCCCGACGCGCTGCTGGCCAGCGCGGCCGCCGTCGAAGGCGAGCTGGGCGGAGCCGGGCAGTGGCTGCTGGCGCTGCCGACGCACTACATCGCGGGCGCGCAGGTGCTCATCCGCTCCATCGTGGCGGGCACCGATCCCGTCGTCATGCCCGGCGGCCACTTCGGCGCCCGCGCCTTCGCCGCGCTCGTCGATGAACTCGACGCCCCCCTGAAGTTCTCCTCCATCGTGCCGGCTCAGCTTGCCCGGCTGGTCGACGCGGCCGAAGACGACGACACGGTTCGCGATTCGCTGCGGCGACTGGATGCCCTGCTGATCGGCGGGCAAGCCGTACCTGCAGCGCTCTTCACCCGCGCAACCGATCTGGGCCTCAGCGTGAAGCGCACGTACGGGTCGAGCGAGACCAGTGGCGGGTGTGTCTACGACGGGCACCCGATCGGCCGCACCCTGGCCCGGGTCACCGGCGGCGAACTCGAACTGGCGGGCCCGATGCTCGCAGAGGGCTACCTCGGCGATGATGAGTTGACCGAGCGCAAGTTCTACACCGATGCCGGCCACCGCTGGTATCGCACCGCCGACAGCGGCGAGGTGAGCGACGCGGGTGTCGCCGTGACCGGGCGCATCGACAACGTCATCATCTCGGGCGGTATCAAGGTCGCGATCGACCGGGTCGAACGGGTCGTGCAGTCGCACGCCGGCTTCCACACGGCGATCGTTGTTGCGCAGCCGAGCGAGCAGTGGGGGCAGACCTCGGTGGTGGTCACCAGTGAACCGTTCGATGACGGGGCACTCCGGATGCTCCAGGGCGCCGTCACCGACGCGGCCGGCCGGGCCGCGGCTCCCTCGGGCATCGTGCTGCTCGACCGCATCCCCACCCTGAGCTCAGGAAAGCCCGATCGGCTGGCGGTGGCGCGAACGCTCGCGGCCCGTTCGGCTGGCGCTCGGTAGAATCTTCTGGTGGCGCAAACCAAACGCAAGAAGTCGGGTCACCCGGCCGGTAAGAAACAGCACACCAACCCGAACCGGCTCACCAAGCCGACGCCGGCGATGTGGGTCGCGGGCGCACGCATCCGCACCCTGCCGCTGGCCATCGCGCCCGTCGCGCTCGGTACCGGTGCTGCTGCTGCGCCGCCGTTCCTCGGCAGCGACATCAACTGGGGCCTCGTTCTGCTGAGCCTCGCCGTGGCGTTGTTTCTGCAGATCGGCGTCAACTACTCGAACGACTACTCCGACGGCGTGCGCGGTACCGACGAGTTCCGCGTGGGGCCGCCGCGCCTCACCGGGTCTGGTGTCGCCAACCCCAAGCGGGTGTTGGCCGTGGCGCTGGTGTTCTTCGCCCTCGGTGCGGCCGCAGGCGTCGCGATCGTGGTCATCACCGGGCAGTACTGGCTGCTGATACCGGGCGGCATCGCCATTGCCGCCGCCTACTTCTACACCGGTGGCAAGCATCCATACGGCTACTACGGGCTCGGCGAAGTGTTCGTCTTCATCTTCTTCGGGCTGGTGGCCACGGTCGGCACCACGTACATTCTCACCGAGAGCTTCAACTTCGAGAGCCTGTATGCGGGTGTCGCCGCGGGGGCCATTGCGTGTGCGGTGCTGATGGCCAACAACATCCGCGACATCGAGCAAGACAGGGTGGCGAAGAAGCGCACTCTGGCCGTGCTGCTGGGGCAGCGCGGGTCGCGTATCGCGTTCGTGGTCTTCCTGGCGGTCGCCTATGCGGTGCTGTTGCTGCTTTCGTTCCTGTTTCCGCTGGCGCCGCTGGTGTTCTTCACGCTGCTGCTGGCGCTGCCGGCCTGTCTCATCGTGCTGACCGCGAAGACCCCGAAAGAGCTGATTCTGGCGCTCAAGCTGACCAGCTTCACCGGGCTCCTGTTCGGTGTGGGGCTGGCGTTGGCGCTGGCGTACTAGCCGTCATCAAGCGCAGCAGTTCCTCTCCGGCCAGAATGCCGCGGCTGACCGTGACGGTGAGGTTGTCGGCGACGTAGCCGGCATCGTGCAATTCACCGTGCGCCGGTCTGAATGCCAGATCGGCCTGTTCGAGCATCGGTGCGTCGAGCAGCGAGTCGCCAGCCGCGAGCACCGTCGAGGTGCCGGTGCGACGCCGAACCTCGGCCACTGCCTCGCCTTTGGTCACGCAGTCGGGAACGCAGTAGAGCTTGCGGCCCTGCACGGAGACGGTCCATCCGCGGGCGGCGTTCGCTGCCGTCAGGTCGTCGAGCCAGGCTTCCGGCATGAGGTCACGATCGACGATCGCGTAGACGAAGAGGTCTTCGGCGTTGGCGGTTCTGGCTATCCACGGCGCGGTGGTCGCGTCGCCGAGCAACGCCGTCACCTCGGCGAGGGGCGCGGCCGCGGCGGCCAGGCGTCGGCGTACGGCGGAGCTCCACGCCGCATCCATCGCCCCATCGACAAGCAGGACTCCGCCATTCGTCGTCACGGCATAGCGGGGTTCGGGGCCGGCCAGCCGCACCCGCCGGTACTGGGCGACCGTGCGGGTGGTGACCGGTACGAACTCAGTGGTCGTACGCAGCTGCAGCAGCAGGCTTTCGGATGCCCGGGTCATGAACGAGATCGGCACGCCCTCGTAGAGCTCGCTCACGATCATCCGGGGCGCATCGGCGTCTGCCGTGTCGAGCCAGAACGCTCTGGGCGAGTAGATGAGGGTGCGGTCGAGGTCGCACGCGACCACGGCGCGGGGTGCGCGCGGGCCAGGCTCGTGGTTCACAGGTCGGCTCCCGTGCCGCTGGCGAGCGGGTTGATCAGCCCGACGCAGCTGTACGGCAGATCGGCGACCTCTTCGACCGGCACGCCTCGTTGCGCGGCGAGCAGCAGCACATGTGCGATGTCGTTCTGGGCACCCGACCGCACCAGCACCTTCCATGGCACGCGGCGCAGCAGCACGCGGGTGGTTTCGCCGACGCCCGGCTTCACGAGGTTGATGTTGTCGATGCCGTAGCGGGCGCTGATCTGCTCGACCGCCGCCCAGCCGGCCCACGACGGGGTCGGGCGCTCGCCGGTGGCCGCGTACCCGCCCGCGGCCCGCACGCCAGCCGCGACCTCCTCGGCCACACCCGCGGCGCCGAACTCTGCGCAGACCGCATCAAGAAACGCGTCTGAGACGTCGTTGTCGCGCAACCCGTCGTAGAACTTGGCACCGTGAAAGTCGTTCTCGCCGATCAGCTCTCGATTGAACACCGTTCGCGAGACCAGCCCTGACACCGTCGAATTGAGGCACGCCGACGGAATCAGAAAGTCGTCACGCGTGCCGTAGATCTCCACGCAGTGCCCCGGGTCTGCGAGCACCGCCAGCTCGGTGCCGAACGTCGCACCATCGGTCACGGCGAACAGCTCGAGCGCCGCGCTGAGTTCGCGGGCGATGGCGCCTTTGCCGGTCCAGCCGTCGAGGAACATGACCTGTGCGGGGTTGTGGTGCGCTCTGAGGTAGCGAAGCGCGTTCTGGTCGAGACCCACCCCGCGCACGATACTCATCGTGTAGTGCGGCAGGTCTGCGCCGTGCATCCGTGCCGCCCACCGCTTGATCAGAATGCCGATCGGCGTTCCGGCGCGCGCAAGCGACACCAGTACGGGCTGGCCGTCACGGGCTTCGAGCACCAGTTCGGTCACCACGCCGACGGCCACGGCCAGACGCCGGGCCGACCGCAGCAGCGCCTCCTCGTACAGCTGCTGGTACTCGGGCGAGGGCACGTATTCGACGGGCAGCGTCTCGGCGTAGTTCGTCTTTCCGCTCTGGATGCTCTGCTCCCGTTCAGCGGCCGGAGCCTCCAACCGCGCATCCCCCAGGTCTTTCAGCAGCCACACAACATCGTCGGCGCTGTACGAGCCGAACGCGGGCCCGGTGAGCGGAACAGGAAGGGGCGGGGCGGGGGTGGCTGAGGTCACGGGCGGGCTGTCTCCTCGGAGTGGGCGGGTGCGGGGTCGGCTGCGCGGTGAGGTTCAGCGTCGGATACGGGGTGCAGTGCACTTTCTGGCGACGACGTGAGCAGCGCGACGATCACGTGGTCGCACACCCGGCGGAGCGCCTCGGCCACACCGTCGGCGGCGAGCATCCGGTGTCGGTCGGCCTCAGGTTCGGGCAAAAAGACGATGGTGTCGAACCGCCGGCCCGCGCGTGTGAGGTTGTAGGCGAACCTCGGGCCGAACCCATCGCTGGTCAGGTCGTGGCTCTCAAAGGTGACGGCGCTCGCGATGGCATAGTCGGGCCGGTCGAGCGGTGCGATGGGGGAGCGCGTGGTCGTCGAGAAGTGGATGCTGGACGGACTCGTGACGACGTCGGGCGGGCTCGATGCGAGATGGTCTGCGACGGCGAGGGGGAGCGCAATGAACTCTTCAGAGCCGAGCAGGAGAGTGCGTGTGCCCGCGAGCAGGGGGAGAAGTTTCGCCGCAATGGCCGCGGCTGCGTCGTCGTGCATGCCTGGCCGTGCATCCACGCCGAATCGGGCGTTCTCCAGACTCGCGACCGCCCCGTGGCTCTCACCCGCGGCGTTGAGTACCGTCACTTCTCCGCTTCCGGGCGTCACGGCGCCGGGCGAGAGGGCAGCGAGCACGGCCGCGGCCCGGGCAGAGACGTCGGGCGGCAGCTCGATCGAACCGAAGCCGAGCGCCACGACGGCGATCGAGGTGTGCAGCGACTCGGCGAGGGCATCGAAACGTCGTCGGTCGGCCTCCGAACGCAGGTCGATGAGCGACGCCACGACCCAGCGCGACTGCGGCACGGCCGCGTGCAGTGCCCGAATGGTGTTCACAATGGTGGTGCCCGTGCTCAGCTCGTCGTCGACCAACACCACGGTTCCTCCGGGCTTCAGCCAGTCGGGCCGCGCCGGGTAGAGCTGGTGACTCGTGGCGTGCGAGTGCTCCTCTTCGAACCCCGCGAACGGCACCCGGTCGCCCGCCGCGTGCCGAGTCGAATGGATGTAGTACGCCCCAATCGTCTCGGCAACACGCTGCCCGAGCCCGGTGGCGGTTTCGGCGTACCCGATCGTGGTGACCTCCGGATGCTCGACTCGCGCCTCGGCCACGTCGGCCCTCAGCGACGCCAGCTCCGCGCCATCGTGATTCCCGTCGGCAGGCGGCCGCAGCAGCGCTGACAGCCGGTCGTAGAGCGGCCGCGGCGGCGGGGCGCCGTCGAGTTCGGCGGCGACGAGCAGCCCGAGCAGCTCGGCGGCGACGATGGCGAGCCCTGGCACCGTGGGAACGTGTTTCGCGAGCACGTTCGATACGAGCAGCTGGGCTCGCCGGGGGTTCTGGCGAAGCGCGACTCCGACGAGCAGTTCGACGGGCACGAGGCTCCGCCGGGCATCCGAGACGACCCGGATGCCCACCTCTCGCTCGGCGAACGCGCTCGTCGAGGCGGCGGGTGTCTGGGGCTCGCCGGTCATCGCATACTCGTTTCGAGCAGGTCGACGAAGGTGGTGCTCTCGGCGGCGACACCGAAGGCATCGGCGCGCAGCAGTGTCTTCTCTGCCCAGGCCTGATGGGGCTTCATCTCGTTCATCTTGTTGCGGTAGGGCGACGCGCTCGCTCCACCACCGACGTTACCGGCGATCGACAGGGCGTCGAGGTACTCTTCGTGGCTGACGACGGAGAGGGCGTGCACGACCGGCACGTGCGTCGGGTGGATGACCGTTTTGCCGAGCAGACCGTTGGCTTGGTCGAGCGAGATCTCGCGAATGAGCCCGTCGAGGCCGCCGAGCATGAGGCGTTTGCGGAGCTCGGGCTCGTTCGCGTCGACGAAGGGCGTGAGGCGCAACTGCGGCCGCAGCATGCGCTCAGAGGTGTCGAAGTGCTCCCAGACGGGCCCGGTGATGACGAATCGATCGGAGGGTCGGCCGAGAACGTTCACGATGTCGGCGATCACAGCCGAGACCACTTTGACGTCGTAGACCGTCAGCTCGCGCGAGCGGCGGAGCCCGAACACGCTCGACAGGTCGGTGGCGCCGATGCGCACGGCGAGAATGTCGTCGCGGTGCTTCTGCAGAACGTCGACGATGCCAGAGAGCGCGCACGTGCGGGTCTCGGTGTGCACCATCGACGGCGATTCGAGAATCGGCATGATGCGAAGCCGCCGGCCGCCGCCGGCGCCCGACTGCTCGTACTGCTCGTGGATCTGATGCAGCGCAGCGAAGAACCGGTCGGCGTAGCCCGTATCGTTCTCGAACTTCGGAATCACGAAACCGCTGAGCAGGCCGAGGGCCGGCCCGCAGAGCTCGGCCATGCGAAGCATCTGCTCTGGAGTGCGCACGCGGATGAACAGCAGCGGCAGGTCGGCCGTGGCTGTTTCGTCGGCAGGCCCGTCGCCCGGCCGACGGCCAGTCTGCTCGAGCAGGCTCTGCAGCGCAGTGGCGACGTTCGTCTCGGCAAAGGTCACCGCCGAATCGGCGATCGAGTCTTCGAGGCACAGCACCATGCTGATGCAGCCGCGTGCGGCCTGTTTTCTCACATCGGCGGCGATCGCTGGTCGGTCGCCCGGGCAGTAGAGCGTTGCGCCGAGCGCCGCGGCGAGCAGGTCGGGCGGCGAAGCGATGTGCAGTTGCTGCGGGAGCCGGTGAAAGAGCGTGCCCGCTTCGGCCTCGCTGACCGAGCTGAAATGGCGCACGGCCTACCTCATCCGGGGTTGGCGTGGGTCGACATGGGCGGTCAGCTGGTAGCCGAATTCACGGTGCAGTTCTGCCGGGGTGAGCCCGCGGGCAACCGGCTCGGCGCGGAGTTCGATGAAGGCGTTCACCCGCAGCAGGGTGAGCGCGAGCATCCGGGAGCCGGCTGCAGTGCCGGTCGCTGCGCCTGTCGCCGCGCCTGCGGGCGGTGCGTCGGCTGGCACGGTGAAGCTCGAGCCGTCGAAGAGTTGAATGCCGAGCGGTTCTGATCCGTTGCCCACGAAGAGTGCGCGGCGAAGTTCGTGCAGGTGTCGCAGCGCCACGATCGCGTCGCCGTCGTCGAAGCCGACGAGGGCCCGGTTTCCGCCGGTCATGACGCTGGTGCCCACCGATTCGAGAGCGCTCGACGTCAGGGTGAGCGCGCCGGTCACGCGGGTGCTGCTCTCCCACGCGATGGCGTAGGCGCCGGAGACGATGAGGCTGCCGATGGCCGAGCGCCGGGCATCCAGTCTCAGCACCGGATGCTCGCCACCGAGCTCGCGAACCTCGTCGATCGTCGGGGCGGTGAAGGGTTCTGGCTGGCGCGGTCGGCTGGGGCGCCGGTTGGATGCCAGCGCCGTGGCTGAGCTGACGGGAGCGCCGAGAGACAACCCGCGACTCGGTGAGGCGGTGTCGGTCGACCGCGTCGAAACCGGTTCGGCGGCGGCGTTCTCCGGCCCCGCGGGCGTGACCCGCCGCCGCAGGTAGGGCAGGTCGCGGCGCACGGCCGCGGTGTTCAGCGCCACGGCCTAGAGCTCGATCTGGTAGTCGCGCGCCACCCCGGTGAGGCCGTTGGCGTAGCCCTGGCCGATGGCGCGAAACTTCCAGTCGGCGCGGTGCCGGTACAGCTCACCGAACAGCATCGCGTGTACGGTGCGGTTTTCGGTGAGCGGCACATCGAAGCGCACGAGTTCACGGCCGTCACTGGTCGCCACGCGAACGTAGGCCGAGCGCACGGCCGAGAAGTCGGCGGCGCCCCGAACATCGGGATCGACGTAGACAAGAAATGCGATCTTCTCGACGGCCTCAGGAACGAGCCCGAGGTCGACGTCGATCTCTTCGATGTCTGAGGTGTCGACGAACTGCACAGACCCGTCACGGCTCTCGAGCTGGTTGAAGAAGACAAGATGGTCGTTCGAGAGGGCCTTGTCGCTCGCATCGCACATGATGGCGAGCGGCACGAGCTCGGCGCGTGGCCCACGGCTCGGGATGACCTCCCATCCGAAAGCGACGACCACCTGTTGCAGGCCGGGGTTCTCTGCCGTGAGAGCCGCATTTGCCCCCGGAATGAGCGTCGCCATCAGCGACCGCCCAAGGTGAGGCCCGCATCGGGGGCCTGAAACTTGTCGGCCAGAAACCGGCCGTGGGTCGACAGCTCTTCGATCGCCCCGATGCGCACCTGGTTGAGCATGTCGCGCACGGTTTCTTCGAGGAGGCCGAGCTGTTCGGCAAACAGCCTGGTGGCATCGGAACCGTCAGCCCGATCGCCCTCGGGCAGGGCGAGAAAGGCATGCAGTGGCGTGGGAATGTAGTCGCGAACCATCGCCTCGAGCAGTACCCGTTGCTCGGTCGACGCGCCCTGCGACGCAATCGTGAGGGTGAGGTTCTGCAGCAGGTCGCCGATCTGGCCGAGGCGCGACGACAGCACAGTGGGCAGCTCCCGACCGGCCCGCCGCACCGAGTTTCGCAACTCGGCAAGAGCCCGGGCCGTCTGGCCGTCTTCGCTCTGCTCATACTCGGCGAGGGCGCCAGCAGCGAGCCCGCTCTCTTCTGCGGGCAGGCCGTCGCCGGGCGCGACAATCGCCGTCGGCGAGGGGGCGCCGAACAGCGAATTCACGAAGCGGCCGAACGTCATCGTGTCACCTCAGCGAACTTCCCCCTGCTCGCCCTGCCGGCTGCGTTCGAGGTAGGGCTTCGCGCGCTGGATGCCCGTCTCGAGTGCCGCCACGGTGCCTTCCATGTTCTTGGCTGCCGAGGCGCGGAAGGTGTCGATCGCATCCATCGTCTGAAAGACGTTGTCGAACGCCTTCTGCAGCGTTTCGACGCTCACCCCTGAGGTGCTCGCCTGCTGCTGGATGCGCACGGTCTGGTCTTTCAACATCTCGGAGGTCTTCAGGATCATGTTGTTCGTGGTGGTGTTGATCGCGTCGATCTGGTCGAGCACCATCTTCTGGTTCGCCAGCGCCTGAGCCACGATGACGGCCGTGCGGAGCGCGGCAATGGTGGTGGTGCGGGCGCGATCGACGCCCTTGATCAGCTCGAGGTTGTTCTTGCGGATGAGATCCATGGCGAGGTAGCCCTGCACCGAAACTGCCAGCTGGGTCAAGATGTCCTGGTGGCGCTGCCGAATGGGGAACAGCACGTCGGCTTCGAGCTTCTGCGCCTCGTCGACCTGGCCAGAGGCTCGGCTGGCTGCGATCTTGTCGACGGTCGCGGCATCCAGAGCCTTGGCGAACACAGCGTACTCGCTGAGTGCCTGCATGGTCTCCCAGAGCTGTACTTTCTCCCCGGCGAGCGACGCGTTGTCTTTCAGCAGCTCGTCTTGCCCGGCCATCAGCGACTTGATGATCTTGTCGAGCTGCGTCTGCGCCGACTCGTACTTCTGAAAGTAGCGCGCCAGCTTGTTGCCACCAGGGATGAAGCCGAGAATCTTGCGCCCGACACCCAGGTCGGCCGCGTTCGGCGTGAGCTCTTCGACCGTGGTGCGGAGGTCGCCGAGGGTGTTGGCCACGGTGATCTGCGCGCTGTTGCCGCTGCGCTTCGCGCCCGCCACCGAGGTGGAGGAGCGCTCGAGCATGCGCGACGAGTACACGCCCGACTTCACCATGTCGGCGCCGCCGATCTGGGAGATGCCCTCGACCTTGGTCTGGAACTCAGGGCTGCGAGGGTCGAGGGCGCTGACCTCGGCCACGAACTCCCGCGCCTGGCGGGCGATGTCGCTCTGGCGCTCGGCCGCGACGGGAACCATGCCCGGCGCCTCGTCTGCCTCGACGAGGGCGGGTGCATCCGGTGCCCGCAGCACAAGAGTCGCCTGAGCGACCTCGTTGTCATCGGGCGGGGTGAGAGGTGTACTCATGAGAGCCTTCCTAATCCAGCTGTACGCCGAAGTCGTTCGCGATGCCGGCGAGCCCGGTGGTGTAGCCCTGGCCGACGGCCTTGAACTTCCATTCGGCGCCGTTGCGGTAGACCTCGGCGAAGACCATGGCGGTTTCGGGGGCGGCGTCTTCGCTCAGGTCGAAGCGCACGATCTCCTGGCCGTCTTGGTCGACGACGCGGCAGTATGCGGCGCGAACCTGGCCGAAGTTCTGGCGGCGCTCGTCTGCCTGGTCGATCGACACGGCGATGATGATGCGCTGCACATCGGCCGCGACGCTTCGCAGATCGATGTTGATCTGCTCGTCGTCGCCGTCGCCCTCGCCCGTGCGATTGTCGCCCATGTGCTTGACCGACTCGTCGGGGGTGGCCGGCTGGTTGTAGAAGATGAAGTCGGCGGATGAGCGTACTTTGCCGCTTGCGCCCAGAAGGAGCGCTGACGCGTCGAGGTCGAACTGCTCGCCGCTGGTGGTGCGCGGATCCCAGCCGAGGCCGACCGTGGCGATGGTGAGCCCGGGGCTGGTCTTGGTGAGCGAGAGGTTGTTGCCCTTGGCGAGAGTGAGTCCTGCCATGTGTATCAGTGCTCCTTGTTGTGTGTTTCGATTCAGGGTTTAGCTAGTTCAAAGTTTTAGCTGGTTCAGCGATTTAGCTAGTTCAGCGTTTCAGCTAGTTCAAAGTTTTAGCTGGCTCAAAGCGCTTTGGCTGCGGGCCCCAGCAGGTCCATCACCGAGCGGCCGTTGGCACGCTCGCCGATCGCCTTGAAGCTCCAGCCCGCACCTTCGCGGGAGACCTTCGACATGATCATCGCGGTGTGCGTGCCCGAGTCGGTGAGCTGGTAGCGTGCCACCTCGGGTGCGCCTGCGACAGAGTCGTCGACCACCCGGCTGAAGGCGTTCTCGACCTTGTCGAACGACTGCTGGGTGTAGCTCGAGATGACGAAGACGATCTGCGAGACCGCGGCCGAAACCTTCGAGAGGTCGACCAGGATGGTCTCGTCGTCGCCGTCGCCGGCGCCCGTCAGGTTGTCGCCCGTGTGTGTCGCCGAGCCGTCTTTGCTCGCCAGCTGCTGGAACCAGACGGTGTCGAGCACGCGGCCCGACGCATCGAAGAAGATGGCTGACGCGTCGAGGTCGATCTCCTCTGCGGCTTTCGCCCGGCCGAACAGGCCGCGCTTGACCGGGGCTGCGCTGTCCCAGCCGAGCCCGAGGCGGATTTTCGTGAGGGCCCCGCCACCCTGTTTCGTCAGTGAAAGCGACTGGCCTTTTTGCAAGCTCAGACCCATGATGTGTTCTCCTTGTGTTGTGCATTCGGAGCGTTGAGGTACTCCCCCACGCTAGAGGATACGACGTTATTTTGCGTTCTGGCCGCGCAATTCGTGCGCCTTACCGAGCAGCTCGATCAGCTCGTCGTCTTCGGCCGCTTTCGCGCTGTACTTGGTCGGCAGCGTCTTGATGGCCGCCTCGCGAGCCAGCATGCGGTTGTACGTCTTGTCGCGTGCGGCTGTGTCGTTGTCGAAGTCGTGCTCGACGAACTTCTTCGCCTGGATGCGGGCATCACTGATGACAGTGTTCGCCTTGCCGGCCGGGCTGAAGAGAGAAGCCAGAACGGTGATGGCGAGAACTCCGATGATCACGATCAGCGAGAGCTCGGTGCTGATCTCGAACACCGGAATGTGCTGCCCGCCGTTCAGGAAGGGCAGGTTGTTCTCGTGCAACGCGTGCAGTACCAGCTTCACGCCGATGAAGGCGAGAATCGTGGCGAGACCGTAGCTGAGGAAGATCAGACGGTCGAGTAGCCCGTCGATGAGAAAGAACAGCTGGCGGAGCCCCATCAGCGAGAACGCCGTGGCGGTGAACACGATGTAGGTGTTCTGGGTGAGACCGAAGATGGCCGGTACAGAGTCGAGCGCGAACAGCAGGTCTGTTCCGCCGATGGCAACCATGACGAGCAGCATCGGGGTGAGAACCTTCTTGCCGTTCTCGAGGGTGAAGAATCTGTCGCCGTCGTACCGCTCGGTGGTGTGGAACAGTCGCTTTGCGAGTCGGATGATGACGTTGTCGGCGTCATCGCCCTCTGACTCGGGGCGCAGCAGCTTGATGGCGGTGAAGATGAGGAACCCGCCGAACAGGTAGAACAGCCACGCGAAGGAGTTGATGGCCGCGGCACCGATGAAGATGAACCCGGTGCGGGCGATCAGCGCGAAGACGATGCCGAAGAGCAGCACCTTCTGCTGGTCGGCGCGCGGTACCCGGAAGCTCGCGATGATGATCAGAAAGACGAAGAGGTTGTCGACTGACAATGCCTTCTCGGTGATGTACCCCGCGAAGTATTCGGTACCGAGGGTCTGCCCCCCGAACATCAGCAGGCCGACGCCGAACAGGATGGCGATGCCCACGTAGATGGCCGACCACTTGGCGGCCTCCTTCAGAGTGGGCTCATGAGCTTTTCGTACGTGAACGAAGAAGTCGAAGGCGAGCAGGGCCAGAATACCGACGACGGTGAGCAGCCAGACATAACCGGGGATTTCCATGAGAGACGTTTCTCCTCGTGAGCGAGACGGTGCGGGTGAAGGGGAGGGGGTAATTTAGTTGGTGTGCTCCCACTATATTAGTTGGATTGATCCAACCAAACCAACAACGTGGTTAGACAGGTTATGTTCAGGTATGGCTGAAGACGGTATGGAGCCCGCCGAGACGGTCGAGCCCGTCAATGTGGGTGAGTCGATCGAATCGACACTCGCGCTCATCCAGCGGTGGTCGACGAGGGCAGACAACCGCCGCACGCTGCACGACGCCGAGGGCGCCGCACTCTCGAGTACCGACGCCTGGCTCCTCGAACGCCTCGTCGGCTCCAAGCCGACCCGCATGTCACGGCTCGCCGAGTGGTTGAGCGTCGACAAGTCGACGATGACCACAGAGATCAGGCGCCTCGAAGCGGCGGGCCTCGTCGTGCGCGAGCCCGACCCGGCCGATCGGCGAGCCGTGCTCGTGACCGCAACCGCTGCGGGCAGAGTGGCGATCGAGCGGCACCGCCGCATCGCGCAGGAGGTCTACAACACCCTCGTCGGCAAATGGAACGAGGAGGATCGCGCAGACTTTTCGCGCCTGCTACAGCGGTTCAGTGACGAGCTCTCGTGGGTCACCGACGCGGTCTGGCGGCACAACGAATCGCTCTGACCCGAATCACTTCTGCGGAGCATCCAGATCGGAGGCATCAACCACGGTGTCTTCGTTCTCTTCGTCAGAGCCCGCCTTCTCCGGCAGACGCTTGGCCTGCTTGGCCTCACCGTGACGTGCTTCGTAGAGGCCTTCAGCCAGCTGCTCGCGGGGCTTCCGCAGAAAGATGTACGAGGCGCAGAGCGAAATGACGGCCGCAACCGCTGCCGCAATGAAGGGTGTCATCTGGGTCAGGAGAAGGGCTGCGAGCACCACGGCGAAGATGCCGAGGCGAATCAGCGTATAGACCAGCCACGTGCGTCCAGTTTTCACATGCACAGTTTATGCGACCGGTTCTGATCACTCGCTGTAAGGCTGCTCTGCACATAGTTGACACCGGCCGCGAGGGCATATTCAAGGCGTAAGGTTTGTGCATGGCTCGTCTCCTGGTTGGTCTTGTCGCGATTGCGGTGGCTTTCTACGTGTACGCGCTCGTCGACTGCCTGCTGTTCGCGCGAGTGCGTGTACGAGGGCTGCCCAAAGTGGCATGGGTGCTCATCGTGCTGCTGTTCCCGGTCATCGGTGGGGTGTTGTGGTTCTTGATCGGTCGCGGGCGAAAGAGCGCCGGCAAGCAGCCCGTGTATCGCACGGTCGGCCCCGACGACGACCCCGAGTTTCTGGGCGCTCTCCGCGTCGACCCGGTGTCTGAGGCGCAGCTGCGCGACCTCGAGCAAGCCCTCGCCGACGTCGATGACGACCCCGACAACAAGAAGTCCGACAACGGCAGATCAGAGCGGTGACGGCCGGTCATCAACCTGGTGCGGCTGAATCGGGCGCATCGGCGGGTGCGGGTTCGGGTGCGTCACCTGTGCGCGAGTCTGTTGTCAGCCCTGCGGCCGACTTCGCCGTCGCACTGCTCCGCGAATTCGTCTCGCTCGGCGTGACCGACGCGGTACTGACCCCCGGGTCGCGCTCGCAGGGGCTGGCTCTCGCACTCGCCGCGTTCGACAGTGCACGCATGCTCGACCTCCAGGTGCGCATCGATGAACGTTCGGCAGCCTTCACTGCTCTCGGCCTCGGGGTTGAGACCGGGCATCCGGCAATCGTCGTTACAACGTCGGGAACGGCCGTCGCCAACCTTCTGCCTGCCGTGCTCGAGGCCAGCCACTCGGGCGTTCCGATGCTGCTGCTGACCTCTGACCGCCCGAGCGATGCGCGCGGCACCGGCGGCAACCAGACCACGTGGCAGCCCGGCCTCTTCGGCCGTTTTGTGCGTCTGGCGGTCGACGTGGATGCTCCCACCGGCGACCCCGCCGAGCCCCGCCGTGCTGCCGACCTCGCCCGCGCCGCGGTGGATGCGGCCCTCGGTACCCACACCGGCACCCCCGGGCCGGTGCACCTTAACCTGCAGTTTCGAGAGCCGCTGTCGGGGCCGATGCCCGCCCTCTCGGCGTTGTCGGAGCCGTTGTCGGTGCAGGTGCAGCCGTCGGTGCCGGTGCAGGTGCCGGTGCAGGTGCGATTGCCTGCTGACGTCGCGGCCGCCGAACTCGTTGCTCCTGCCGCGCTCAGCGCCCCCATCGAACTGCCGCGCGGCCCCCGCACTGTTGTCGTGGCCGGTCACGGCGCCGGACCCGCCGCCGAAGAGCTGGCCCACCAGGGCGGCTGGCCGCTGCTCGCCGAAGCATCGAGCGGATCCCGCTACGGCCGCAACCTTGTCATCGCCTACCGCGAGCTGCTGAACGACCCGGGCCTCGGCGGCCTCGTGCAGCGCGTCATCGTGTTCGGGCACCCGACACTCTCGCGTGAGGTTCCGGCCCTCTCCCTGCGCGACGGCGTCGAAACCATCGTCGTGACCCCGGCGGCGCTCGCGCTCTCCTCGCCGGCCACTGCCCGCGAGCGGTTCGCAATCGCGCCCGAACCCGGCGGTGAGCCCGCCGCGCCCGAACCCGCGCTGACACTCTCGCACCTTGCCGCATCCGCACCCGGCGGTGAGCCCGCCGCGCTCAAACCCGCGCTGACACTCTCGCACCTTGCCGCATCCGAACCCGCGTCCGCCGTCCCTCCCGACGTGTACAACCCGGGTCACCGCGTCACCACTTTCCTCACCGAGGCCAGCGTTCCGCCCGCCACCGGCGACGTGCTCGACGCCGAACGCGAATGGCTGCGATCGTGGGTGCTGACCAGCCGTTCCATCGTCGATGCACAGAGCGACGACGTGGCACCCCCCAACGTCGAAGCTGCCCGATCACCGAACATCGCCGATCGCCGCGACTACCGCGTCACCGAACTGGCCGCGCTCCGCACCCCGATCAGCCGCCGGATGCTCGGGCTCGCCGTCTGGCGGGCCACCTGGCCGCACGACCGTCTGATCCTCGGCGCCTCTCGCTTGATTCGTGACCTCGACCGCGCCGCCCCCGGCAAGAAGATCACCGTGCACGCCAATCGCGGCCTCGCCGGAATCGACGGCACCATCGCCACCGCCACCGGCATCGCCCTGGCCAGCCAGCGCTCACGCTTTCCGGGCGTAAAGGCCACCGCCACCGCCACCGCCGCCGCCAGAACAGCCACCGCCAGCGGAGTCGGCGTCACCCGGGTGCTGCTCGGCGACCTCACCCTGCTGCACGACGTGGGGAGCATGCTGTTCGGTGCGGGGGAGCGGCGACCGCGCATCCAGCTGATCGTCGCCAACGACCAGGGTGGAACGATCTTCGACACCCTCGAGGTGGCCGCGACCGCCGATCGAACTGCCTTTGACCGTGTGATGATCACGCCACACACCGCCGACCTCGAGGCGCTCGCGAAGGCGTACGGCTGGCACTACACCCGCGCCACCACCCGCGCCGAACTCGACGCCGCCCTCACGGCCCCCGTCTCCGGCCCTACCCTGCTCGAAGTCCCCCTGCAGCGCTGACCCGCACACCGGCGCGCTTCGCGTCGACCAGCACACCGACGCGCTTCGCGTCGACGCGAAGATGGGGGGCTCGGGTGGGTGCGCAGTACGCTGGGGCGATCCAATGGAGGGCGTCATCATGGCATCGTCGAAGAAGTCGGGCTCGAAAGCGAAAGCGAAAGCGTCGGGCGGCAGGGTCGCCGCCGATGCAGCTGACAGGTCTGACAGGGTTGCGGGCAAGGCACCTCTGTCGGGCTGGGTGGATGCCCCCGCCGACCTCCTGCACGCCGGAGCCGGTTTCGTGCTCGCCGACACCGACCCGAGCGCCGCCCCCGGTTATCGCGGTGACAAGATCGCTGGCCAGCGTGAGCTCGTCGCATCCGGTGCCGAACTCGAGTCGCTGCAGGAGAAGCTGTTCGCCAACAGCCTCTCGGGTGACAGTCGCTCAGTTCTGTTGGTTCTGCAGGGCATGGATTCGTCGGGCAAGGGCGGCATCGTCAGCCACGTTGTCGGCTCAGTGAACCCCGAGGGTATATCGCATGCCAGCTTCAAGAAGCCCACAGAGGAGGAGTTGCAGCATGACTTTCTGTGGCGTATTCGCAAACGCCTGCCTGCCGCCGGGCAGATCGGTGTTTTCGACCGTTCGCACTATGAAGACGTTCTGGCCGGCAGAGTGCTGAACCTGGCGAGCCCGTCGGAGATCGACGACCGCTACCGGCAGATCAACGACTTCGAGACCGAACTGGCCGAGCACGGCACCACGGTCGTGAAAGTCATGCTGAACATCAGCCCCGACGAGCAGAAGGGCCGCTTGGCCTCGCGCCTCGAGCGCCCCGACAAGCACTGGAAGTACAACCCCAGCGACATCGATTCGCGCATGCTGTGGAACCAGTACCAGGCCGCCTATCAGAGCGTCTTCGATCGCACGTCGACCGTCACGGCCCCCTGGTACGTCGTGCCGGCGAACCGCAAATGGTATGCCCGCCTCGCGGTGCAGAACCTCTTGCGCGCCGCCCTTCGGGGTCTCGACCAGCAGTGGCCGGCCGCCGACTACGACATCGACGTCGAGAAGGCGCGCCTTGCTGCGACCTGATCGCCTCCGGATGCTCGCCCTCCCCCTCTGCCGACCGGTGCGCCGACCGCTCTGCCGACCGCTGTGATCTTGCGAACACTGACGAGCGGGGGCGAGGGCGGGCGAGGCGGGTTACGCGAAGGCCTCGACCATGGGGCGAAACTTCATGCGCGTCTCGAGAAACTCGCGCTCGGGGTCTGACTCGGAGACGATTCCGGCGCCCGCGTACGCTGTGATGTAGCCGTCGGCGTCGACCTGCGCACACCGCAGCGCGACGGCCCACTCGCCGTCGCCGTCGGCTCCGATCCAGCCGACGGGGCCCGCGTAGCGACCGCGGTCGAACGGTTCGAGGCGTTCGATGAGCCGCAGGGCATCCTTAGTCGGCGTGCCTGCCACCGCAGCGGTGGGGTGAAGCGATGCGATGAGGTTGAGCGAGGTGGAGCCGTCGCCGAGCGTGCCCTCGATGTCGCTCGCGAGGTGCCAGAGGTTCGGAAGTTTCAGTGTGAACGGAATCTCGCTCGCAGCGAGCGTGCGTGCGTGTGGCGTGAGCGCCGACATGACACTTGCCACAGCGAAGCGGTGTTCGTCGAGGTCTTTGGCACTGGTGGCGAGGGCGACGGCCTGGTCGTGGTCGGCTTCGGCGTCGCGGCCGCGCGAAATGGTTCCGGCGAGCACGCGGGCGGTGACGGTGCCGTGGCTGACGCTCACGAGGGTCTCGGGGCTCGAGCCGATGAGGCCGTCGACCGCGAAAGTCCAGCAGTCGGGGTAGCCCAGCGCGAGGTCGGTGATCACCCGGCGCAGGTCGGAACCGTCGGGTAGGTGCCCCACGAGATCGCGCGCGAGTACGACCTTCTCGAGGTCGCCGTGCGTGATACGGCTGACGGCCTCTTCGACGGCGGCGCGGTACGTGTCGGGTTTGGCGGCGCCCGGCAGCAGCGAGATGCGGTACTCGCTGCCAAGCGGGGTCGCGGGAGGAAGCGTGGGCTCGGGCCGGCTCATCGGGGGAGTAGGCCGTGCCTCAGCGCGCGCTTCTGGCTGTGTCCCTGAACGCGTCGGCTCCGGATGCCCGGCCTCTGCCTCGCCCGGAATCACCTGGTCTGGGTGCAGAACGTGCACCGTGGTCATCCAGTGCACTCCGTCACGCTTTCCCACGAGCACGCGCGGCACGATGAGTACGCTCTTCTCGGCGGACTGGGCCGAGAACGCGAACGCCCCGAACGCGACAAGACCCGTGCCCGGGGTCTTCAGCGGGTCGACCACGGTCGCGGCGGCCGCGATCTCGCGCCAGGCCGCCCCCGCGTCGCTGATGCGGTTCTCGCCTGAGAACTCGAGGCGCAGTGCCGTGCCGATGCCGGCGAAGCCCTGGCCTTTTCGTATCCACAGCAGCGGATCGCGCGAATCGAGCATCGGAATCAGCATGCGAATGTCGCCCACCCGCACCGTTTCGACGAGCAGTCGCGGCGCAGATTCAGAAGTTTCGGTCACGCCCCCAGATTACGCCCGCCTCCGTGCCCGCCGCCCCGTCGCCGCCCAGCTCAGTCGGCGAGGCCGATCATGCGGGTGAGGTAGGCGTTACGAAACTGGTGGTCGGGGTCGTAGACCTCGGCCAGGGCCGCGAAATCGGGCAGGCGCTCGTAGAGCGGCGCGACGGTCGCGGACGTGAGGGTGTTCGCCTTGCCCCAGTGCGGGCGGGCGCCGAACGGTGCCAGCGCGGCCTGGATGTCGGGCAGCAGTGCCATCACGGCCTCCGGCTCGTTCTTCCAGGTGAAGTGAATAGCCAGCGAATCCCGCCCGTATGCGGGCGACAGCCACAGCTCGTCGCCCGCCATCGTGCGCAGTTCGGTGACCAGCAGGTGCGGCGCGATGCGCTCGCCGAGTTCGCGCACCACGCTGAGCGCGGCGGCGGCGTGCGCCCGGTCGACGAAGAACTCGCTCTGGATCTCGTCGCCGTTGCTCGGCGTCGAGTCGAGCCTGAAATGCGGCAGCCGCTCAGACCACGGCCCGACAACCCCGCCCGTGACGGTGGTGTTGTCGCTGCCGGCCGGCGACGAAACCGTGAGGGGAGCAGGCGTGGCTCCGAAGAAGTCACTCGGCATCGACGCAGGCTGGCCGTCTCGCACCACGGTCTTCAGCCACACCTGGCTGAGCGTGTCGCCCACCCAGTTCGTGAAGAGGCTCACGCTGTAGGCGCCACTCGTGATCGCTTCGAAGTCGGCGAGTACGGCATCCCACGGCAGATCGACGTAGAGGTCTTGGCGTACGTCGAAGGTGGGCTGGATGTCGAGGGTCACGCGGGTGACCACACCGAACGCCCCGAGGCCCACCACCATGCCGGCGAACGACGGATGCTCGCGCGTGACGCTGACCAGTTCGCCCCGCCCGCTCACGATCTCGAGCCCGCTGACCGCAGTCGACAGGTTGCCGTTCGTGTTGCCCGAACCGTGGGTACCGGTCGACACCGCTCCGGCGACGGAGATGTGCGGCAGCGACCCCATGTTGTGCAGCGCAAAGCCTTCGGCTTGCAGAAGCGACGCGACAATGCCGTACCGGGTGCCGGCGGCCACCGTCACCGTTCGGCCGTCGGCCGCGATCTCGATGGCCGGGGGCAGATCGACGAGGCTGATCAGATCGCCCGCCGAGTCGGCGATGGCGTTGAACGAGTGTTTGGTTCCGAGCGCACGAACGCGCTCTGCGGAGGCGACGATCTGCTGCACCTCGTCGACCGAACCCGGCGTGTGCAGGCGCGGCGCCGTGAACTCATAGTTGCCGGCCCAGTTCAGCCCTGCTGCAGTTGTCATGCCACTTCACTTTCGCCGTTGAGGATGTGTGTCACTCAAGCATGACGCATTTCCGAGGTGGGGGTCTGCTGGGGGCATCCTGAGCCTTTGCCGTGCGCTTCTGAAGGCACCGTAAACTGAAACCGTGTCTAAGGCCGACCTCAGTAAGCAGCCCGCGCAGGTTTCTGCGATGTTCGACGATGTGTCGACCCACTACGACCGCACGAACAACGTGCTCTCGGCGGGTAACGCCCTGCTGTGGCGGGTGGCCACCACCAAAGCGGTGGCGCCGAAACCCGGTGAACGCATTCTCGACCTCGCTGCCGGCACCGGCACCTCGAGCGCATCACTGGCGGCGAGCGGAGCGACGGTCGTCGCGGCCGACTTCTCGCCCGGAATGATCGAGGTGGGCAAGCGCCAGCAGGCCGGCAACACCAACATCGAGTTCCTGGTGGCCGACGGCATGAACCTGCCCTTCGGCGACAACGAGTTCGACGCGGTGACCATCTCGTTCGGCCTCCGTAACATCATGGAGCCGAGAACCGCCCTCGCCGAGCTCTATCGCGTGACCAAACCCGGCGGCCGCATTGTCATCTGCGAGTTCAGCACACCTCCGTTCGCGCCCATTCGCCTCGGCTACGGTGCGTACCTGCAGCGGTTCATGCCGGCCATCGCGAAGCTGGCGAGCTCGAACCCCGATGCCTACATCTACCTCGCCGACTCGATCAAAGACTGGCCCAACCAGAGCACACTCAGTGGGTGGATGCGCGACGCCGGTTTTGAGGGCGTGGGCTACCGCAATCTGACGTTCGGCATCGTCGCACTGCACCGCGGCACCAAGCCGGCCAGCACAGAGGCAGCGTCGCTGCACGACGAGTCTGCTACCCACCCGTCAAGCGGGCCCACCACTCGGCAGCCGGTTCAGTAGGCTTGACCCCGTGAAGCCGACCAATTGGTCCCTGAATTCTTCCAGGGGCACCAGCCTGTCGAAGGGTGCGCGACGAAGCCCTTCGAGTTCGGCCTCGTTCTCGTTGACCGAACGACTGTTTGCGACGGCCGACGACCGCAAGGCCGCGAAGGCGGTCGATGAGGGCCTCGTGCGCCTCGAGGAGCGCCTCGTAGCCGAGACCGTCTTCCACGACGGCATGGCCGAAGTGTCGGCCCGGTACCTGCTCGACGCCGGTGGCAAACGTGTGCGCCCCATCCTCGCGTTCCTCACCGCGCAGCTCGGCGACGGCGTCACCGACGACGTGGTGACTGCGGCCACCTCGATCGAGCTCATCCACCTCGCCTCGCTCTACCACGACGACGTCATGGATGAGGCGGAGCAGCGCCGGGGCGTTCCCACCGCGCACAACGTGTGGAGCAACTCCATCGCCATCCTCACGGGCGACCTGCTGTTCGCCCGTGCGAGCAAGCTGCTGTCGATTCTCGGTGAGCGGGCCATCCGATTGCAGGCCGACACGTTCGAACGCCTGTGCCTCGGCCAGCTGCACGAGACCGTCGGCCCTCGCCCCGGTGAAGACGCCATCGAGCACTACCTGCGCGTGCTGGCCGACAAGACCGGTTCGCTCATCGCGGCGTCGGCCCAGCTCGGTGTGCTCGTGTCGAACGCGCCAGAGGTGTACCAGCAGGCCGTGTTCGACTTCGGCGAGAAGATCGGTATCGCCTTCCAGCTCGTCGACGACGTCATCGACCTCGCCCCGCCGAGCGATGCCACGGGCAAGACCGCCGGCACCGACATTCGCGCCGGTGTCGTGACCCTTCCGCTGCTGTATCTGCAGAGGGATGCCCCCACCGACCCCGGGGCCGCCGACCTGCTGCGCCGACTCGACCCCGAGCTGATCGCAGACACTCCCGCCGCGGAGGTCGACGCCCTGATCGCCGAATTGCGCGGGCATCCGGTGACCGCCGAGACCATGGTTGCCGCACGTCAGTGGGCCGCCGATGCCATCGCAGCGCTCGACGTGCTGCCCGACGGCACCGTCAAGAAGACCCTGCTGCGGTTCGCCGACACCATGGTCGAGCGATCGAGTTAGCCGAGCTTTCCGAATAACCCTGCGCGCACCGCCACCCCGCTCGGCGTGCGTGTCATCGACAACGTAAGGAACCACCTCCCCATGACCAAGCTCCGCCTGGCCATCGTCGGCGCAGGGCCGGCCGGAATCTACGCCGCCGACCTGCTGATCAAAGCCGAGCGTCACTTCGACGTCTCGATCGACCTCTTCGACCACCTGCCTGCGCCCTACGGCTTGGTGCGGTATGGGGTCGCCCCCGATCATCCGCGCATCAAGGGCATCATCGGCGCGCTTCGCGAGGTGCTCGACCGCGGCGACATCAGGTTCTTCGGCAACGTTCGCTACGGCGTCGACCTCACGCTCGACGACCTGAAGAAGCACTACAACGCGGTGATCTTCGCCACGGGCGCGATTCGGGATGCTGAACTCGACATTCCCGGAATCGACCTCGATGGCTCGTACGGCGCTGCCGAGTTCGTCAGCTGGTTCGACGGCCACCCCGATGTGCCCCGCGAATGGCCGCTGAACGCCCGCGAGGTGGCGGTGCTCGGCAACGGCAACGTAGCGCTCGATGTCGCCCGCATTCTGGCCAAGCATCCCGACGACCTGCTCGTCACAGAGATTCCCGAGAACGTCTACGAGGGCCTCCAGAAGTCGCCCGTCACCGACGTGCACGTCTTCGGCCGGCGCGGCCCGGCTCAGGTGAAGTTCACTCCGCTCGAGCTGCGTGAGCTCGGCGAGGTGCCCGATGTCGACATCGTCGTGTACGACGAAGACTTCGATCTCGACCCCGCGTCTGAGGCGGCCATCGCCACGAACAAGCAGGTGATGGTCATCAACCGGGTCATGAACCAGTGGCGCACGAGGCCGGCCGGCACGGCGTCGAGGCGGCTGCACCTGCACTTCTACGCCCGGCCGATTGAGGTTCTCGGGGCCGATGGCGCGGTGACGGGCATCCGGTACGAGCGTACGAAGCCCGAT
Source organism: Subtercola sp. RTI3 (assembly GCF_035018625.1). NCBI lineage: Bacteria > Bacillati > Actinomycetota > Actinomycetes > Micrococcales > Microbacteriaceae > Subtercola > Subtercola sp. RTI3. The sequence goes on from NZ_JASJXO010000009.1 coordinate 76,498, forward strand.
GCTGCGGGCGGCGTCACGGGTACCGGCGAGTTTCGCGAACTGCCGATTCAGGCGCTCTATCGCGCGGTGGGGTATTTCGGTTCACCACTCGACGGGGTGCCGTTCGACTCGCTGCACGGCGTGATTCCGAACCGCGAAGGGCAGGTTCTGGATGACCATGACGAGGTCATTCCCGGTGTCTACGCCACCGGCTGGATCAAACGTGGCCCCGTGGGCCTCATCGGCCACACCAAGTCTGACGCCATGGAGACCCTCAGCCACGTCGTGAACGATGCCGCCAATTGGTGGAGCCCGGCCGAGCCCGGCGAAGAGGCCATCGTCGCCCTGCTCGAGTCGCGCGGCGTGGTGTACACCACCGTCGAGGGCTGGCACCACCTCGACCAGTACGAGCTCGGGCTGGGCGCTGCGGCGGGCCGTGTGCGCATCAAGGTCGTCGCGCGCGACGAGATGGTCGCGGTCTCGAACCAGACGGCAGAGTAGGTTCGCCCCCTTTCACCGAATCAACCCGGCGACCCCCGGCACAGGTGTGAGGTGACCGTGGATCACTGACCGCGGATCACGCGCCAGACCGTAGCCCTGACGTTCTCGTTGGCAAAGGCGAACTCGCCCGTACCCTCCATTTCAGGCATACCGATGGTGACCATGAGTTCACCAGAGGGCGAGAACCGGATGCCCTGCCATTGCCTGGCCGGTTTGCCCAACGGCTCGCAGACCTCGGTCAGTGTCTCTGAATCCCAGAATCTCACCATGTGGTCTGACTCCGTAACGAACCAGTCGCCCTCCTCGCTTGTGAATACCGACTCCGCAGCCTCCACGACGGAATGCCGTTTGACGAGCGAAAAGGGTGAGAGGTTCCAGAAGTCGATCGACCACCCTTCGAGTGCGACCACGAGAATGCCCGAGCCGAGGATGGCCAAGTCGTTCGTGCCCAGCGTGCCCCTGGCCTGACCGCCGTACTCCACCCTTCCTACCTCGTGCACCACCGTGCCCGAGCGCGCGTCGAGAGCCTGCAGCCGCCCGTCGCCGAGCAGAACCACGATGGCTGTGGTGGAGGGTGCCCAGGTGAAGGCGTCGACGTCATCGACCGTGTACTGCGAACGATCGCGCATGTTCCAGACGCGCAATTCTCCCTCTGCCGCCATCGCGAAGTAGTCGCCGGTGGGCGAGAACGAGAACGCCGGGGTAGACATGCCAGTGGTCTCTGTCAGTACCCGCCACAGTCCGTCGGTTTCTTTGCTGACCAACATGCCGTCATGGGGGCTCACAACAACCGACCCGCCGGGTTCGACCGCGATGAGGGGCTGAATGAGCGGTACCGGTGCGCTCGCGGCACTCTCTCGTAACACGTCGGAGTGATGGGCGCGCAGGGTCGCAGTGCCGGATCGCCAATCGTATGTGAAGAGCGTGCACGCGACGTCAGCAACGACGAGCTCGTGCTCGTTCACAAAGGCGACGTCGCTGATCGACGTACTCAACACGATGTCTCGGAGGGGCTGCAACATCAGCGGTTCTTCTAGCGGTGGCATCGAAGAAGACTACCGCCAAATCAATGCAGATCTGAGCAAAGCTCGGCGAAGAGTGTCAGCGAAAGTTGATGAACTGCACCGCGACCTCGAGGTCGGCGCTCTTCAGCAGGGCCATGACGCCCTGCAGGTCGTCGCGGCTCTTCGAGGAGACACGCAGCTCGTCGCCCTGGATCTGCGACTTGACGGTCTTCGGCGACTCGTCGCGGATGAGCTTCGAGATCTTCTTCGCGGCCTCCTGCTCGATGCCGTTCTTCAGCTCGGCCTCGAGGCGGTACTCCTTGCCGCTCGGGAACGGCTCGCCGGCGTCGAGGCTCCGCAGGCTGATGCCGCGCTTGATGAGCTTGGCCTCGAAGACCTCGAGAATGGCCTTCACGCGCTCTTCTGAGTTGGCCTTCATGAGGATCTTCTCGCCGCTCCAGTCGATCGAAGCGCCGATGTTCTTGAAGTCGTAGCGCTGCTCGACCTCTTTCTGTGCCTGGTGGAGGGCGTTGTCGGCCTCCATCTTGTCGACCTTGCTGACGATGTCGAAGCTTGAATCTGCCATGCACCAATCGTACCGGCTGTCTCCCGGGCTCCGGATTGTAGGGTGGGCGAATGCCTTCCCGTCGCCGTCGTCGTCGTGGTCGTCGTCGTGTCGTCCCTCACCGTCGCGGCCTGTTCATCGCCCTGGTCTTTACGGTCGTGGTCGTCGTCTTGCTCGTCGCCGGCATCTTCGCCGCCGGCCCGCTCGGTGAGGCACTCCGTACCGTAGGCAGTCTCGCTGCAGGCATCGGTTCTCCGGATGCCCCCGCCACCCCCGTGGCACCGCCCGAGTCACCCGCGGTCAGTAGATCGGCATCGACACCCGCGGCGCTTGCCGGCCACGCGGGCGAGGTCGACGCTGAATGGGCCGGCCGTACCGCGGCTGCCACGGGCATCCCGCTGCGTGCCGTTCAGGCCTACGCGGGCGTCGCGATCGCCAGCCAGAACAGCGGATCGACCTGCCATCTGGGCTGGAACACCCTCGCCGCCATCGGCACCGTCGAATCGGCCAACGGCACCTACGCCGGCAGTACCATCGGCGCTGACGGCACGGTCAGCCCGCCCATCTACGGCATCGCGCTCGACGGCGCCGGCGTCACCCGCATTCCCGATACCGACGGGGGTGCCATCGACGGCGACGCCGAATGGGATCGCGCCGTTGGCCCCATGCAGCTCATCCCCGAGACCTGGCGCAACTGGGGCACCGATGCCTCGGGCGACGGCATCGCCGACCCGCAGAACATCGACGATGCCTCGCTCGCCACCGCCAACTACCTCTGTTATCACGGCCGCGACGTGAGTGTCGCGAGCGAATGGATGGCCGCCATCACCTCGTACAACGACGCGACGTCGTACCTGCTGAAGGTGTCGCAGTACGCCAATCGCTACGCGTTAGAGGTGGCCTCCGTCACCGGCTGAGGGCACCCGCAGCCTCGTTGCCAGCCTGCCGACAGCCCCCACAGAGCCCCCGAACGGCCTCCAGGGAGCCGCCGATTTCGTCAGACGCCCGATGACAAGTATTCTTGTGCGAGCGCCTTCGGTTGTGTTTTTCAACGTGGTCGGGTGCGCCTTGGCAAGTTACCCTAGCGGCCAAAGGGATCTGACTGTAAATCAGACGGCTGAGCCTTCGGGGGTTCGAATCCCTCACTTGCCACCAGCAGAAACAACGGCCTCCACGCGAAAGCGGGAGGCCGTTGTTCGTTGCCAGGTCGCCACCGGCAGCCGCAGGGCGGTCGTTCAGAACAACCCGTCAGATCATCTGAAACACAATGGCGGGGTGCCGCGACACCAGCGAGTTCATGAACCCGCGAATGCTGTCGCTGTCGACGAACACTTCAACGGTGCGGGTCAGCGGGCTCTGGCTGAGCAGGGATTCGAACAGGAGGGTGCCCACACCTTCCCGGCGAAACTGCTCAACCACTTCGACGCAAATGAGCCGGATGCGATGGTGCGGGCGGCGGGCATACCTGATGACCCCCTTCAGGGCCGCCTTCTCGCCCGACTCTGACGCGGCGAATACCTTGACCGAGCCCAGTAGAACGCTCGCCCGGTACTCGAACTCGACGACATCTTCGGTCAGTTGTAGATTCTCAGGCATTCGAGCAATTTAGTCCCCGAATATCTAAAACTGGAAAGTATTGATGCTGTTCAGGTCATCGCGTATTATGTGTGCCTTCGAAGCCGATGGATGCCCTGCAGCACTACGACGAGGGGTACCTGTTCTGCGAGCGGGCGAAGTATTCGTCGCTGCTGGTCAGGGCTGAACGAAGCCCCGAGTCGCCGATCTGCAGAGCCAGCCCCACCCAGGTGTTGAGCCCTACCGGGTCGGGTGCGCGCCCGAGGTAGCGCTGGTACATGGCAGAAATGCGCTCGCTGATGGTCTCGGTCGAGCGCCAGAACTGTGACACGACCCAGGCGGTGCCGTACTTGTTGATGTAGGTGACCCAGTACGCGATCTCGTCGCTGCCTGCGTTCCGATGCAACAGGTTCGTGTAGAGAGATGCGACGAACCCGGCGTTGTTGTTGCCGTGCTGCTGGAAGTACTCGAGCGACGAATAGAACGAAGTTTCGATGTCGTCAGTGGTGATTGAGCCGCGGTGCATGGCTGCCAACCAGTTCTGTGGCCCCGACGGGTCGGGTGAACGGCCGAGCACGCTCTGGTAGGCGGCCGCGATGCGTATGAGTCGGTACTCGTCGCTGTTGACGAACCCGTTGGCCACCCCGTCGCGCGGAGCCCCGTTGGCGAGCTGCGTGGCCCAGCCCTTCGTCTCGCCCGCCGACGGCGTGCGGCTCAGGTAGTCGTTGTAGAGAGCCACCACATAAGACGAGCTGGCGGTCACCGTGGGTAGTGGCGCCCCGAGAACGGTGGGGTTCAGCGATGCGTCGGTGTTTCGAAAGTCGACGTGCTGGTGATTGCAGGAGTCGGCGAACTGGTCGATGTTGGCCAGGTTCAGGCTGTTGCCCGCGGCGGTACGGCACTGCGACTGGCCAGCGTTGGTGCCGTTGGGCACCACATTGTCGAGAAACTGCAGAAGCAGAATGTTCTGGGCGTTCGAACCGTTCAGCCCGACGCCGCCCACGTTCGCGAAGTCGATTGCCTCGCCCGGCACCACACAGTGCACCGAGTAGGTGGGGGGCCCGCAGTTCAGGTTCGAGCCGATGCACGGGCGTTGCAGATCTGAGACGCGGAGGCTGCCGAACCGGTTGATCACCAGCACCAGAACCTGCAGTACGCGAACATCGACCGCGCATCCGCCGAGCGTCTGGCCCTGCGAGACGGGCACGATCTCACGGTCGTAGATGGTGGTGGGGTCAGTGGTGAACGCGCCTGAATTGTGTGCCGAAACGAGTGCCTGCGCGAGCTGTTGCGGGCTGTTCGAGACGGTGGATGCGGCACTCGCCGGGGGCGCACCGACCGCACTGAGCGTGGTGATCACCAGCGCAAACGCCACGAACAGGGCAAATACCGAGCGCTTCATCTTCATGCGCCTAAGCTTTCATCTCGACGGGGCGAACTTCTTCGGCCCGAGCAATGTGGTGGGGTAGAGGTAGAGAAATGCGGTTCAGGGCACCGAAAACGGCGGCAGCACGAACGGCGACGCGGGTCGCTGGAGCAGGCGTGGCAGTGGCAGCGCTTCTCTTACTGGCCGGGTGTGCCGGTACCAGCTCGACCGGCGCGGGCGCCAGCGTTCCGGGGTCGAGCGTGCCAGGCGAAACGCCCACGCCCGCACCGTCGACGAGTTCGATCACACCGACTGACACTGCTGTACCCACTTCTTCCCCCACACCGTCTGCGGCGCCCACCCCGACACCTTCGACGTCGGGTGCGGCTCCAACCGCAGAAGCTACGGTGGTTCTCGCGTGCCAAACCTGGCAGGTGAGTCTCACCCAGACGTCGTCAGCCTACCCGGCAACGCAAGACAAGGCGAGACAGCTTGCTGTCGAGGCCGCAGCGAGTGACCCGCAGTGGCAGCCGATCGCCGACGACATGACCACGCTGGTTGCCCTCGGCACCGACACCAGCTCGGCCGCGGTCACCAAGGGCCAGGCCACGTTCACCGATCTCAGCAACCAGTGCCGCAGCGTCGGCGTGGTTGTGAACGGCGGTTGAACGTGAGCACCAGCATCGAAGCGAAGGCCGACCCCAACGCCGAACTACTCGAGCTGGCCCGCCGCGTGGGCACCGAGGCTGGCGCCCTCGCAGCCCGGCTGCGCGCGGAAGGCGTCGAAGTGGCCGCGAGCAAGTCGTCGACCGAAGACATCGTGACGTTCGCCGACCGCGAGGTCGAGGCCTTCATGCGCCGCTCCCTGGCCGAGGCCCGCCCGAACGATGGCTTCTTCGGCGAAGAGTCGACCGACGTCGCCTCGCCCGGCACATCTGGCCTCACCTGGGTGGTCGACCCCATCGACGGAACCGTCAACTACCTCTACGGAATCCCTGCCTACAACGTGAGCGTCGCCGTGGTCGAAGGCGATGCTGACCCCGCCACCTGGCACGCGCTGGCGGGCTGCGTCGTGAACCCCGCCGTGGGTGAGGTCTTCACCGCCTCGGATGCCCGGGGGGCCTACCTCGGCAGCACGCGGTTGCGCGTCAACGACCCCATCGACCTCTCGCAGGCCCTCGTCGCGACCGGGTTCGCGTACAGCTCCGAGGTGCGGGCCAAACAGGGCCTCGTCATCGCAGCGCTGCTCGGCCAGGTTCGCGACATCCGCCGTATCGGCGCGGCAGCCCTCGACCTCTGTTACGTGGCTGCCGGCCGCTACGACGCCTACTTCGAGCGCGGGCTGAACCCGTGGGATCACGCGGCAGGAGCCCTCATCGCCGCCGAGGCCGGGGCACGTGTTCACGGGTTCGGCGGGGCGCCGGCGGGGCGCGACTTCACGCTCGCGGCCGAACCGGTGTTGGCGGCCCGGCTCGAGCCGATCATCCGGAGCCTGTTCGACGACGCGGGACTGTAACAGCCGCGTCGCCGAACAGACGAGGGGTCAGACCGAGCGGAGCCAGACGGTGGTGTCGGGCAGCAGAACCGCCTCGCCGACCGGCTCGCTCGCCAGCAGGAGCTCGCCGAGCGATTCGAGCGGTAACTCGATGGGCACGGTGCCGGTGTTGGCGATGACAGTGATCGAACCGTTCGAGAAGGCCACGACCTGGGGTCCGAAGCCGAGGGTCTCGATCCACTCGACAGTGCCGAACCCGAGGTCGTGCTCGGCGCGAAGGGCCAGCGCGAGCTTGTAGAGCTCGAGGGTCGAGCCGGGAACGCCGCTCTGCGCGTCGCGGGCGTAGGCATCCCAATTGCTGGGCTGCGGCAGCCATGAGGCGCCGGCGGGGCCGAAACCGTAGCTCGGCTTGCCAGCCTCCCACGGGATGGGCACGCGGCAGCCGTCGCGCCCGTAGCGCTCGCCGTGCGTGCGAAACCACGTGGGGTCTTGGCGGGCCTCGTCGGGCAGGTCGATCGACTCGGGCAGGCCGAGCTCCTCGCCCTGGTAGATGTACGAGCTGCCCGGAAGGGCCAGCATCACGGCGCTCGCGGCGCGCGCCCTGCGAAGGGCGGCCGCGGGCTCGGGCAGGTCGACCGACTTCGGGCCGATGCCGTCGCCCTGCAGGTGCCCGGGGCCGAGCGAGAGGCGGGTCGCGTGGCGCACCACGTCGTGGTTCGACAGCACCCACGTGCTGGGGGCGCCCACCGTGGCGAACGCGGCGATCGACGTGTCGATCACAAGGCGCAGCTCGGGCGCCGACCATGCGGCCGACAGGTAGGTGAAGTTGAACGCCTGGTGCATCTCGTCGTCACGCACCCAGCGGGCCAGCTTGCCGAGCGGCTCGACCCAGGCTTCGGCGCAGAGCACGCGTTCGCCGTCGTACTCGCTGAGCACCTTGTTCCAGTCGCGGTAGATCTCGTGCACGCCGTCTTGCGCCCAGTAGGGCGGAGTGGGAATGCGGTCGAGGTCGTGGGGGTCGACCTCGATGGGCACGGCGCCCCCGCCCATGCTGCCGGCCTCGGCGGGAGGGGTGTAGTCAGGAAGCCCGGCCTCTTTGATGAGGCCGTGCGCGACATCCACCCGAAACCCGTCGGCCCCGCGGTCGAGCCAGAAGCGCAGAATGTCGCGGAACTGCGCGCGCACCCACTCGTTCTCCCAGTTCAGGTCGGGCTGGCTGATATCGAAGATGTGCAGGTACCACTGGCCCGGCGTGCCGTCGGGGTTCGTGATGCGGCTCCACATGGGGCCGCCGAACACGCTCTCCCAGTTGTTCGGGGCGATGTCGCCGTTCGGGCCGAGGCCGTCGCGGAACATGTAGCGGTCGCGCTCCACGCTGCCCTCCGGCGAGGCCAGGGCATCCTTGAACCACTGGTGATCCCACGAGGTGTGGTTCGGCACGAGGTCGACGATCACCCGGATGCCCAGCTTGTGGCTCTCGTTCAGAAGGGTGTCGAAGTCGGCGAGCGTGCCGAACCGCGGGTCTACGTCGCAGTAGTCGGCCACGTCATAGCCGGCGTCGTGCTGTGGAGAGGTGAAGAACGGTGACAGCCAGATCGCGTCGACACCGAGCTCGGCGAGCGAACCGAGTCGGCTCGTGACCCCGGCGAGATCGCCGAGCCCGTCGCCATCGGAATCAGCGAACGAACGCGGATAGATCTGGTAGATGACGGCAGAGCGCCACCACTCAGAACCCGTCGTCGTCAGTGTTTCGCGGTCGAGGCCGGCGAAGGTGATGGTTTCAGTGGGCTGGCCGATTTCGGGATTGGGCTCAGGGGTCATACGCAAACCCTAATGGCGTTGAGAGGCGCCTCGATGATGCTATTCTCTTACGGTGCCAAAAGCTGCTGATTTCGAGCGGATTCTGTGCGCCCCCTTAGCTCATTGGTAGAGCACTTCCTTGGTAAGGAAGAGGTAGTGGGTCCGATTCCCACAGGGGGCTCCGTGGTTGTTACCGGGGCCTTCGGCTCCGTGCAAGCACCGGGTCGCCGTCGTAAGATGGTTGCATGGCGGGGTAGCTCAGTTGGTTAGAGCACACGGCTCATAATCGTGGTGTCGCGGGTTCAATTCCCGCTCCCGCTACGAAGCCCCCGAGATCTCGCCGTCTCGGGGGCTTCTTTCGTTCCCGGGGGAGGGCCACTCTGCCTAGGGTGAGTAGGTGCTTGCCTATGAGGTGTAGGTTGGGAGCATGGCACGCATGAACTTGAGCCCCTCCGTGGTCGTGGCGGCGGCGGCCGACCTCGCCGACGCGAGCGGATACGACGCGGTGACCGTCTCGGCGCTCGCCCGGCAGCTGGGCGTGCAGCCGGCCAGCCTCTACTCGCACGTGCGAGACCGTGCCGCGGTGCTCGAGGGCGTGCACCAGTTGGCGCTGGCCGACCTCGCCGACCGTATCGCCGCATCCATCGCCGGCCGATCGAGCCGAGACGCGCTCGTCGGCCTGGTCGAGGCGCATCGGGGGTTCGCGCGCGAGCATCCGGGCCGGTGGGATGCCCTTCAGCGCCCCGCCGCCCTGAACACGGTGCACTCCGAGCCTGCCGCACGGCTCGTGCAGCTGATCTGGGCCGTACTGCGCGGCTACGCGGTGCCCGCCGACGAACTGGTGCACGCGACCCGCCTCGTCGGAGCCACCCTCAACGGCTTCATCGCCCTCGAACGTGTGGGCGCGTTCGCCCATCGCAGCCCGGAGGCCGAGGTGTCGTGGCTGCGCGCAATCGACGTACTCGATCAGGCGCTTCGCTCGTGGCCCCGAGGCGAGACGGCTGCCGAGACGGTGACGGCCGCCGAGACGGTGACGGCGGCCGACCCTTCGACCACCGCCGAGCATCCGGCCCCCACCGCACCCCACCAGGAGAGCACCCCATGATCACCACACCGCTCACCCTCGACCTCGTGCGCGGCGCCGCCGAACTCGAGACGACCGCCCGCGGCGTCAGGCCGCACCGGCTGCCCGAGTGGGTTCGGCAGCAGTTTCCCGACGGCCAGCTGCTTGCGGTTGAGAGCCAGCCCTCTGGCGTGCGCGTGGCGTTCAGCACACGGGCGAGCAGGGTTGAGCTGGTCTCTCACCCGACCAGGCTGGCGTACCGCGGTGTTGTCCGCCCGCGCGGGCGCATCGACGTGTTCGTCGACGGCGTTCTGGCGCTCGCCGATGTGCTCGACGGCGGAGACACCATCGAGCTCGATCTCTCGACCGGCGCCACGACGGTGCTGCCGGGAGCGCCGCACACGACGATGCTCGAGGGCCTCGGTGAGGGGGAGAAGCTGGTCGACCTGTGGCTTCCGCACAACGAGTCGATCGAGTTGGTGAGGCTCGGCACTGATGCTCCGGTGGTGGCTCAGCCCGGGCATCCGGCGCTCTGGGTGCATCACGGCAGCTCGATCAGCCACGGCTCGAACGCGGCAGGCCCCAGCGAGACCTGGCCGGCCGTTGCCGCGCGCCTCGGCGGGGTGGAGCTTCGAAACCTCGGAGTGAGCGGCAGCGCCCTGGTCGACCCCTTCATGGCCCGGGTCATCCGCGATGCGCCGGCCGACGTCATCAGCGTGAAGCTCGGAATCAACGTGGTCAACTTCGACGCGATGCGCGTGCGGGCGTTCGTGCCGGCGGTGCACGGCTTTCTCGACACGATCCGCGACGCCCACCCGACCACGCCGCTGGTGCTCATCTCGCCCATCTTCTGCGGCATTCACGAGCACACCCCGGGCCCCGGAGCCATCGACCCCGCCAGTATGGCCACCGGTCAGGCCGCGTTCATGGCCACCGGAACCCCCGGCGACGAAACGCTCGGCCGCCTCACGCTCAGCGTGATCCGCCGCGAGCTGCGTTCACTTGTCGAGCGCCGGGCTCAGGATGCCCGCCTGCACTACCTCGACGGTACAACCCTCTATGGCGAGGCCGACACCGCCGGGCATCCGCTGCCCGACAACCTGCACCCCGACACCGTTACTCACCGCCTCATCGGCGAACGTTTCGCCTCGTACGCGTTCGGTGCGGCGGGCCCCTTCTCGGCTTTCGGCCCCGCTGAATCAGATTGACTGTGATAGCTTGTTCACATCACGATCAGCCCGCTCGCCTCACGGCTCGGGCTGATTTTCTTTAAGCCGGAGACTCATGGTCGAGTACACCAAGACGTGGTTGTCAGTAGAAGACCAGGCCGCCAAACTCGGTCTGCGGGGAGTGAGCTTCGGCGACGGCACCAGTTGTCTGTCATTACTGAGCGCAGTCGGCTACTACCGGCTCACCGGCTATCTTTATCCCTTTCGTGAATCGCGGGCATATCGTGACTCCGCCGGGCGCGAGCGAGTCCGGATTCTGAGCAGTTACCGCCCCGGCACCTCGATCGAATACGCATCCCAACTCATCGATTTCGACCGTCGGCTCCGGATGCTGGTGCTCGACGGCATCGAGAGAGTTGAAATCTCATTCCGAATGCAGCTCGGGTACGTGCTCGGAAGAGTGTCGGCGTTCGGTCATCTTGACTCAGCAAACTTCGTTGGAGCGTTCACGCAAGAGCGTCTCGACGCGACGAGCGGCGAGTCGCTGCCGAGCAAACACGAAGAGTGGATGGCTCGAGTACGAGAGCGCCAAGCCAGCTCGGATGAGGCATTCGTCACGCACTTTCGTGAGAAGTATGACGACCGGATGCCGATCTGGGCGCTGACCGAGATTCTGGAGTTGGGTCAGCTCGGTCGTCTGTACAGCGGGCTCAGCAACTCGATTGCCTCGGAGATCTCGGCCGCGTATGGCGCGCCCACCAAGAAGATGATGAGCAGCTGGATCTCAAGCATCAATTACGTGCGCAATGTGTCTGCCCATCACGCACGACTGTTCAATCGCAAACTCGTCAGCGCACCCGCACGCCCCGCGGTGGGCCAGGTGCCACTCCTCGATCATCTGCGCGCTGCTGTCAGCTCAAAAGAGGTGTTCGGCCTTTACAACGTTCTTGCAGTGATTGCATTTCTGCTGCGAACCATTGAGCCCGACTCCGGGTGGAATGAACGCATGGTCGAACTGATGCGTGAATTCCCATCGTCAGGCCCTGTCTCGTTGCGCTCCATTGGCATTCCCGCACTGTGGACTGCACTCGACCTTTGGCGAGAGTGACCCGGCCTTGTGTCACCTGTGGGGCCCGAGAACGAGCGAACACCGGCCGCCGTTTGTGAGACCGGCGCGAGAGTCTTTGCTCTTCGCGTCGGTCTCACGTGCCGGCGCGTACAGGCAGGGGAGCGAGGACGCAGCGCAGCGTGCTCGCGCATCAACTGCAGGCGGTGCCGATCGCGGTGAAGTCGCTCTGAACGGTGGTGGCAGCCGAGACGACCGCGCCCGATCCGCCAGAGGGGTCGTTGATGTACTGGGTGACCGCGGCGATCATGGCCTTCAGATCGGTGTCGGCGGTGGTGGCGACCGCGAGGATGCGCGGGTTGCTGATCTGCGAGACCCCGGCGTCGAACGCGTCAGCAACGGCCTGCAGGCTCGTGACGGCCTGTGTCGGATTGGAGGCGATGTCGTTGAGACCCTGCGTGAGACCGGAGGTCGAGCTGCTCAACGACGACTCCAGGATGGTGCACGCCTCGGTGGTTGACTGACCCGACGCGTCGGCGGGGCCGGAGGAGGTGGGCGACGAGAGGTCGGTCGGCAGCGACGACGCGAACGCGTTGCCCTGGTCGATTGCGTTCTTGGCGGTGGTACCGATGGTGGCGAAGGCAACGATGATGATGATCGTGGCGATGATGCCGCCGAGAATGCCGAGATAGCCGAGAATCAGGCCGGCGAGGGCGAGCCCGCGCCCTTTCTCGCCGGTCTTCTTGATCTGGCTGAGCGCAATGTGGCCCGTGATGACAGCGGCCAGCGAGACGAAGAAGGCGGTGACGAGCGACACGATCGCCAACACGTTGTATTTGTCGTTTGACGGCGCAGGGGCCGCATACTGGTTCGCCTCGTAGGGCGGAACCGGGGGAGGGGTTTCAATGCTCACAACGAACTCCTAGTTAGTTTCCGTTTGGCAACTCTTTCATGAGAGGGCGCTCAGGGGCAGCAGCAGGCGAAAAGACGCGCCGCCTTCGGGAGCCGAACCGGCCGTGAGTTCGGCTCCGAGCCGGCCCGCGAGGCGCGCGGCGATCGACAACCCGAGCCCCGAACCGACGGGCCGGTCGTCGCGGTACTTCGCGTGCAGCGTTCCCCGCTCGAACACCACCGCCAGGTCGTCGGCGCTGAGCCCAGGCCCGCCGTCGCGCACCTCGACGAAGGGCACGCCCCGTTCGAGACCGACCGCGAGAACAATGGATGCCCCCGCCGGTGTCACCCGCACCGCGTTCTCGACCAGCCCGTCGATGATCTGGCGCACCCGCTGTGGGTCGGTCACAGCCGTGAGTGTCTCCGCTACCGCTGCCGCTGTCGAGCCCATCGCAGGCCTTCCTGAGGCTTCGAACACCAGCACGATGCCGTCTGACTCGCAGCGGGCCCGCCACGCGAGCTCTGCCGAGCGGGTGAGGGCCACGAGGTCGAAGGGGTGGGCATCCAGTGCGAAGTCGTCGGCCTCGAGGCGCGCCAACTCGAGCAGGTCTGACACGAAGCGGTTGAGACGCTCGGTCTCGCTGACGAGGGTCGCACCGACGGTGGGCAGGTCGGCGGGCGAGACGAGGCCGTCGGCCAACGCTTCGGCGTACCCGCGGAGGGCGGTGAGGGGGCTCCGGATGTCGTGCGAGACCGAGAGCAGAAACTCGCGCTGGCGGGTCTCGCTGGTCATGAGTGCCGTGTCGAGGGTGCCGAGGGCGGCAGTGACCTCGGCGACCTCGCTCGCCGATCGGGCGGCGGCCGGAGGCGCCGGAACGTTGCGCTCGCCAGCAGCCAGGCGACGAGCGGTGATGGCCGCTTCGGCCAGCGGGCGGGAGAGGCGGCGGGCCAGCCACAGCCCGAGCAGCACGGCGAACACGAGGCCGGCGGCCAACGCCACGCCGAGGCGCAGCAGAGCGACACCCGACGCCGCGTCGACCGTCGCGAGCGACCGCGTGAGCACGATGGCGCCGCCGTCGCGGATGGGGCGGCCCTCGAGCAGGGTGCGGCCAGCGGCCCGGTCGGTGGCGGCAGCCGTGCTGGCCGCTCCCGTCTCGACAGGCTCCGGGGTGCCCGGATGCGCACCGGCCGCCAGCGTCAGCGAAACCGACTCGCCCGCCACGAGCCGCGCCACGACCGCCGCGCTCACGAGTCCGGCCGTGTCGCCGCTCACCACGCCCGACGCGCTGACCACCACGACTTCGCCCTCAGAGGTGCCGTCGAGCCGCCGCTGGCGCTGTTCGAGCGTCAGCGAGGCGAGGGGTGTCGCGCTGAACGCGTCGGCCTGCTCCGCGAGCTCCGAGCGCGCCTGGTCGACCGCCGCCGTGCGAATCAGCGGAAACGCCACTCCGCCCGTCACCAGCACCGCGACGACCGCGACCGCCGTGGTCACGAGCGTGATGCGCCCGGCGAGCGACGCGGCCCACCGCTTCACGTCGACGCACCCACAGCCGCGCCCACCACTGAGTACCCCACCCCGCGCCAGGTGCGCAGCGGGCTGTCGGCACCGAGTTTCGACCGCAGCTGCGCCACATGCACGTCGACCGTTCGCGCTCCGCTGTAGTTCGCCTGCCCCCACACTGCCGCCAGCAGCTGATCGCGCGTGAACACCTGCCCCGCGCTCGCCGACAGGTACGCGAGCAGGTCGAACTCCATCGCGGTCAGCTCCACCGGGCGCCCGGATGCCCGCACCGACCGCTCGCGTTCGTCGAGTTCGATCGTTCCCACGCGTCGCACGGTGCTGGCCAGAACCCCGTTCGTGCGCCGCAGGATGCCCCGGATGCGCGTCACCAGCTCCCGCGGCGAGAACGGCTTCGTGAGGTAGTCGTCGGCGCCCAGCTCGAGCCCGAGCAGCCGGTCGACCTCGTCGTCGCGCGCGGTCACGAAGATCACCGGAACCCAGTCGCCCGCCTCCCGCAACCGCCGGCAGACGCTGATGCCGTCGAGCCCCGGCAGCCCCACGTCGAGCACTACCGCGACCGGCCGCCGCCGCCGGATCTCCTCCAGCGCTCGCTCGCCGTTGCTCTCGGTGTGCACGCCGAACCCGGCCTGCGTGAGGTAGAGCCGTTCGACGTCGGCGATCGCCTTGTCGTCTTCGACGATCATCACCAACCCGAGTTGCTCAGCCATAGCTGAAATCTAGGCGCTCGCCCCGGCAACGCCCTGCGAATCGGCCGCATCCATTGCATTCGCCGTCGTTCGGGCCGATCTCTTAACACTGCTCGAACATTCGCCGTACCGTCTGCTGGTGTGGGCTTGCGACTCTGGATGCACGCTGTTCCGCATCCCGAAAGGCAACACCATGACTCACTCCTCTCTCACCCCGCCGTCAGCCGCCCCGCGTGACGCCGCCGAGACCCCGAGCGGCTCGCCCGGCTCGCCGACCCCGCGTCGTCGCCGCCGCGGAACCGTCGCCCTCGTCAGCGCGATCGCCATCGGCGGGGTGGTGGCCATCGGCTCGATCGGCGCCACCTCCGCGTTCGCCGCAGACCAGGGTTCGCTCACCGCAGCCGCCACCTCGACCGCCACGCCCACCCCTTCGGCATCGGGTGCAGCCAAGGCGAAGCCCACCGGCGTTCGCGCCCGCGGCGAGTTGCGCCGCGAGATCTCGGTCGATGTGCGCTCGGGCACCGACTTCGCCACGCGCGCGCAGAAGATCGCGACGACGCTGGTCGGGCATCCGACCGCCTTCGCCAAGCTGCCCGCCGACCTGCAGGCCGACCTCACGGCGCTGAAGAACGCCCAGGGCGCCGACGTGGCCACTGACGCGACCGCCATCAAGACCAAGGCGCTGGCCGGCGGCTACGGCGACCGTGTGAAGGCGTTCGCCGCGCGTGTCGAGGCGCGCGTCTCGTCGCACGCTGCGGCGAGTTCGGGCTCGGGCACCGGCTCGTAACTCCGGGCCCCTCCGATCGGCGCCCGGCGCCGAATACACTCTGAGGCCCCCGTCAAGCCCCGCACGCCCCGGCACAGTGCCGGGCGCGCGCGGCTGGGGCGGGGGCACAATGAGTGTGAGGCACCACGTGCCGGAGGAGTGTCGACGTGTCACAGCTGACGCCGCCCGAGAATCGGGCCGAGGCCCTGCGATTGCTTGCGCTCCTCGACGCTGAGCGCGCCGACTCTGCGGGGTCGTCTGTCGCCCGCTATGGCGCGCTCGCCGAGGCGCTGACGGGTGCCTATGCCGGTCGCCAAGACCCAATAGATGCGCTCTGGTGGCGCGCGCACCCGTTGCAGTCCACTCCCGCTGGCCACGCCGACCCTGCCTCGGTGCGCGCCCAGCTCGAGGCCGCCGCGTTCTCCCGCCGCCCCGAAGGCGAGGCCGCTCTGGCCATCGACGTCATCGACCCGGTCTCGGGTGAGCACACCTCCGTTTCTGCGCCGTTCGCCGCGCTGGTGGCCCTCGACGAGCAGCTGAGGGCCGATGCCGCCGCCCTCGACGCAGCGATTCTGGATGCCCGCCCGGCCATCACCGCAGCCGAATCCCGCGCCGCCCACCGTGCCGCCGGTTCGAGCGCAGACCTCGGCCCGAACGACCCCGCCGGCGCCCCAGCGCCCGAATCCCCCTTTGGCGCAGAGGCCGCCGCCGGGCATCCGGAAACCGGCAGCGACTCAACCGGCAACGCCACCCGCACCTCCACCCGCAACACAACCCAAGCCCGCACCCCCACACCCACCCGCACCGCCGAGAGCTGGCGTCGGCGCTCGCTCATCTGGATGAGCACCGCCGCCGCCGTGACGGTGCTCCTTCTGGCCGGAATCGCGCTCGTCGTCGTTCAACAGCTCAACCCGTCGGGCACCGGGTTCGCGCTGTTTCCGGGTTCGGGCAGCACCACCTCGGCGGGCTCCGGCATCGGCGCGAGCCCTTCGGCCACCCCCGGCGACTTCGCTGGCCGGGCCGGTTCGAGTCTCGGTCTGACCATCTTCGAAGACCCCACCCTGGCGCCGTCGATTCCGCCCGCGGGCATCGATCCGTATTACAAGCCGGAGTCGCTGCGCCTGCTCGGCGTCGCCGACAGCGACCTCACGGTGTACGCCGTCGAGAATCGGCTCGAACAACCGTGCCTGTTGGCGGTGTACACCGACGGCACGCAGAGCGCCACCTGCGTCACCCGCGACGAGTTCAACGCGATGGGCATCGAGTTGCGCATCACGAACCTGCGCGTGACGCGAGCGAGCGAGCCGCAACCCACTTCTGCCAGTCAAGACGTGGTGTTCTGGAACCCCGACGGAACCTACGGCGTCAGCTCCACTCTGGCCCGCACCGGCAGCACGGCGGGCATCCGGTCGTCAGCCACGCCGACACCCACTCCGACCGCAGGCACCCCGACCGTCACCCCGACACCCACCCCGACCCCCAGTGAATAGACTTGTCGGGTGACTGTGAACCCCGAACTGCAAGGTCGCGTCTTCGAGAGAACCCCGGGTTACCTGGTGGGGCGCGAGAAGATCCGCGAATTCTCGAAGGCCGTCTTCTCGACCAGCCCGCTGAACTTCGATGTCGAGGCCGCGCGTGCCGCCGGGTACGCCGACCTCGTGGCTCCGCCAACATTCAGTGTCGTAGTGCAGGAGCTGACCCTGGCGCAGCTGTTGTCGGCCCCGGATGCCGGAATCGACTTCTCGCGCGTCGTACACAGTGACCAGCGCTTCACCTCTACCCGGCCCATCGTGGCCGGCGATGAGCTGACCGCCGTGCTCACCGTCTCGAGCGTCAAGGTGCTGGCCGGAAACGCCCTCGTCACCGCCGAGTCCCGCATCGAAGACACCGCGGGCGAGCACGTCGTCACGGCCGTCTCGACGCTCGTTGTGAGGGCCGAGTAGTGGGCATCGACTTCAGCGCGCTCAGCGTCGGCGACGTGGTGGGCGAACACGAATTCACGCTCAGCCGCGATTCGCTCGTGAGGTACGCCGGAGCATCCGGCGACTTCAACCCCATTCACTACCGCGACGACGTCGCCACCTCGGTCGGGCTCGACGGGGTGCTGGCTCACGGCATGCTCACCATGGGCATGGCCGTTCAGCCCATCATCGAGTGGATCGGCGACCCCGCCCTCATCGACGACTACGGCGTTCGCTTCACGCGGCCCGTGCTCGTCGACCCCATGTCAGGTGCCCTCGTGCAGGTCACAGCGAAGGTCGGGCAGCTCGACGCCGAGGCCGGCACCGCGCGCATCGACATCGTTGCCACTGCGGCTGGCGCCACGGTTCTCGGCAAGGCGCAGGTTCGCGTGCACGCGCCGCGGGCCGCCGACCCCGCCTCCGCCGACTCCGCCGCCGGCCCCGGCGCGGCGTAGGTCGCGGAACCCACTCCGATGCCCGACACCCGGTTCGATGCCGCCCTCGCCCCGCTGACGACCCTGAACGTCGGCGGCCCCGCCACCGAACTGGTGCTCGTCACCGACCCCGCCGACCTCGTGGCCACCTGCCTCTCGGTGTGGTCGGGCGGCGGCGAATGGATGATCCTCGGCGGTGGCTCGAATGTCGTCGTCAGCGACGACGGGTTCGCCGGAACGGTGGTGCACATTGCCACGCGCGGAGTCGAGGTGCTCGAAGCAGCCCCCGGTGACCCGGCTGGCACGGTACGTGTTCGGGTGCAGGCCGGTGAGCCGTGGGACTCGCTCGTAGCCTTCACCGTACAGAACGGATTCAGCGGCATCGAAGCCCTGTCGGGCATCCCGGGCTCGACCGGAGCGTCGCCCGTACAGAACATCGGCGCGTACGGGCAGGAGGTCGCCTCGGCCATCGCAGCCGTGGAGTTTCTCGACTACGAGACCGGCGAGCTGCAGCGCTTGTCGGCGCACGACCTCGGGTTCGGCTACCGCACCTCGGTGCTGAAGCGCGGGCGGGAGGGCGTGGTGGTGTCTGTCGAGCTGCGCCTGGCTGCGCCCGATGGCGGCGGCTCTGCGGCGGGTGCCGGTGGTACGGCGGTTGCGGGAGCCGGTGCCGACGCGCTCGGGCAACCCGTGCTGTACCCGCAGCTCGCGAAGGCGCTCGGCGTCGAGGTGGGCGACGCAGTGGCTGTGGGGCAGGTTCGTGACGCGGTGCTGCGCTTGCGGGCATCCAAAGGCATGGTGCTCGACCCGGCAGACCCCGACTCGGTCAGCGCCGGATCATTCTTCACCAACCCGATCGTGAGCGAATCGTTCGCGCGCACCCTGCCGCTGAGCGCCCCCCGCTGGCCGGTCGTACCCGCCGCACCCGCACCCGCACCCGCCGCACCCGAACCCGCACCGCGCGACAGTGCGCACGACGGCGCAGACTCGGCACGGCCTTTCGCTGCTGCGGCCGACGACATCGAATACCAGGTGAAGCTCAGCGCGGCATGGCTCATCGAGCAGGCGGGAATCCGCCGCGGATTCGCCCTGGCCGGGTCGTCGGCCGCCATCTCGAGCAAGCACACGCTCGCCCTCATCAACCGCGGCGGAGCGACCGCCGAGCAGATCTCCGAGCTCGCCCGCTTCGTGCAGTGGCGCGTGCAGGCCGAGTTCGGCGTCAACCTTTCGCCCGAGCCCGTGTTCATCGGCTTCGGCCCGGTCGACGACGTGCTCTGACCCACCTCTTCAGACGCCACTCTTCCGGCACACTCTTCCGGCCCGGCCCGGCCCGGTGCGGCCCGGATCGGGTCAGATGAGGCCCAGCTCCATGGCCCGAGTGACCGCACGGGTGCGGTCGGTGACCCCCAGCTTCTCGAAGGCGTGCTGCAGGTGTGTCTTCACGGTGGCCTCGCCGATGAACAGCGTGCGCGCGATCTCAGGGTTGCTGCTGCCGGCCGCGACCAGCCGCAGTACCTCGGCCTCGCGGCTGCTGAGTTTCGGCAGTACCACCTTCTCTTCGCGCATGCGGTTCACGAGCATCGACGCGATGGATGGCGCCAGCACGGTCTGGCCAGCGGCCACTGCGCGCACCCCCGCGAGAATCTCCTCCTGTGGCGCCGCCTTCACGAGGTACCCGCTCGCACCCGCCTCAATGGCCGCCAGAATGTGGTCGTCGGTGTCGTATGTCGTGAGCACCAGCACGCGCATGCCCGCCGCGTCGGCCTGCGCCGCGAGGACGCGCGCGGTCGCCTCGGCGCCGGTCAGGCCCGGCATCCGCAGATCCATCAGCACCAGGTCGGGCCGCAGTTCGAGCGCCAGCCGAACCGCCTCGAGCCCGTCGACCGCTTCGCCCACCACGTCTATGTCGCCCGCCGACCGCAGCAGCGCCACGATTCCGCTGCGCACGATCGGGTGATCGTCGGCCACCAGCACCCGAATCATGCCCGCACCTCCGCGGCAGCCGGAGCAGTAACCCCCACAGAGGCCTCCGCCCCCACAGAGC